>NZ_JEMO01000005.1:0-127641 GCF_000582475.1 Nesterenkonia sp. AN1 | reverse complement strand
GCCGTTGCGCCGACGTCGTCCGCTGCGCTTGGCGGTGGAGGTGCCATAACCGATCAGGACATTGCCCGACCCCTCCTCCTCAGAAGACTCAGCAGCGGTGCCGGGGTCGGTCACCGATCCGGTGGCGGGCACCGTGCCGGCGCGCTCCTCCTCGCGGTAGCTCAGCGCCCCGGCCTCGGAGGCGCCGTTGGCATCAGCGCTGGTGTGGCCGGCGGCGTCCGAGCCGCCGGATCCAGCGGCCTCAGCCTCGGCGCCCACGGTGATCAGCGGCTCGTCCACGATCAGGGTCTCGCCCACGGCGCCGTGGAGCTTGGTGACCACCCCGGCGTAGGGGGTGGGCACCTCGATGGCGGACTTGGCGGTCTCGACCTCGGCGATCGGCTGATCCACCACGATCGTCTCGCCCTCGGTCACCAGCCAGCTCAGCAGCGTGGCCTCGGTCAGTCCCTCGCCCAGGTCGGGCAGATTGAAGGTGGTCATCTCAGTCCTCCCACTGCAGCTCGTCGAGCGCGTCCAGGATCCGGTCCACGCTGGGCAGATGGTGCTCCTCGAGCTTCGGTGATGGATACGGAATGTCGAATCCGGTGACCCGCTTGACCGGGGAGGACAGCGAGTGGAAGCTGCGCTCCTGGATCCGGGCCACGATCTCGGCGGCCACCGAGACGAAGCCCTGCGCCTCGGCGATCACCACGGCGCGGCCGGTCTTGGTCACCGTGGCCTCCAGGGCGGCGTCGTCGAAGGGCACGATGCTGCGCAGGTCCAGGACCTCCGCGGAGATCCCGTCCTCGGCGGCAGCGTCAGCGGCCTTCAGTGCGGTGGACACGCTGGGGCCATAGCTGATCAGCGAGACGTCGGTGCCCTCACGCACGACGACGGCGCGGCCCTCCGCGCCGACCCCGGCCGCCGGCGCGGACTCGTCCCGCGCCGCAGCCTCGTACTGCGTGCGCAGGTCGCTGAGGTCCACGGCCTCCTTGGTCCAGTAGAGCTTCTTCGGCTCGAAGAAGACCACCGGGTCCGGGGAGTCGATGGCCTCGCGCAGCATCAGATAGGCGTCGCTGACCGTGGCCGGGGTGTAGATCTTCAACCCCGGGGTGTGCGCGTAGTAGGCCTCGGAGGAGTCGCAGTGATGCTCCACGCCGCCGACTCCGCCGCCATAGGGAATCCGGATGACCATCGGCAGCCGAACCCGGCCGCGGGACCGGTTGGCCGTCTTGGCGATGTGGCTGAAGATCTGCTCCAGGGCCGGGTAGGCGAAGGCGTCGAACTGCATCTCGATCACCGGGCGCATCCCGTTGATCGCCATGCCCATGGCCATGCCGGCGATGCCGGACTCGGCCAGGGGGGTGTCGAAGCAGCGGTTCGCGCCGAAGCGCTGGGTCAGCCCGTCGGTGATCCTGAAGACGCCGCCGAGGGTGCCGACGTCCTCGCCGAAGACGCAGACCGAGCGGTCGTTCTCCATGGCGTCGGACATCGCGGTGTTCAGCGCCGCCGCGAAGGTGGTGGGCTTGGCGGCGGCCCCGGCGAGTGCGGGTGCGGTTGTGGTGGCAGTGGCCATGGGTCAGCCCTCCTGGCTTCGCTCGAGCTCATCGGCCAGCTTGGCGCGCTGTTCGCGCAGCTGGGCGGTCGGGGCGGCATAGACGTGGTCGAAGATCTCCAGCGGGTCCATCTCGGGCTCGGTGGTCATGGCCAGGCGCAGCGCCGCGGCGACCTCCTCGGCCTTGCCGCTGATCCGGGTCTCGGCGTCGGCGTCGAGGACCCCGCGCTCGGTGAGGAAGGTGCGCATGCGCAGCAGCGGGTCGCGCTGCTTCCACTGCTCGACCTCGGCGGACTCGCGGTAGCGGGAGTCGTCGTCGGCGTTGGTGTGCGCCTGCATCCGGTAGGTGATGGCCTCCAGCAGCAGCGGCATGGAGTTTGCCCGGGCCAGATCGACGGCGCGGCGCAGCGTGGCAAGCACGGCCACCATGTCATTGCCGTCCACCTGCTCCCCGGCCATGCCATAGCCGATCGCCTTGTGCGCCAGCGACGGGGCGGCGGTCTGCGCCGAGAGCGGCACCGAGATGGCGTAGCCGTTGTTCTGCACGAAGAAGACCACCGGCACCTCGAAGACCGCCGCGAAGTTCAGCGCCTCGTGGAAGTCACCCTCACTGGTGGCGCCGTCGCCACACATCGCCAGCACCACGGTGTCCTCGCCGCGCAGCTTCGCCGCGTGGGCGACGCCGACAGCGTGGAGCAGCTGGGTGGTCAGCGGGGTCGACATGGCCGAGATCTTGTAGTGCAGCGGGTCATACCCGCAGTGCCAGTCGCCGCGGAAGGAGACCATCACCTCGAGCGGGTCCACCCCTCGGGTGATCGTGGCGACGGTGTCGCGGTAGGTGGGGAACATCCAGTCGCCGGTGCCCAGTGCAAGGGCGGCACCGACCTGGCAGGCCTCCTGGCCGTGCGAGGAGGGGTAGACCGCGAGCCGGCCCTGGCGGACCAATGCATAGTTCTGATCATTGACCCGACGCCCCACCACCAGTGCCTCGTAGGCGGCCAGCAGCGCGTCGTCCTCGGGGATCGGGTACTCATGCCCGGGGCTGGTGCCCTGCGCCTCCTCCGGGATCAGCTGCCCGTCGGGGCCCAGCATGCGGATCTGCTGGGCTGCCGGGAGCATGTACTGCTCGGGGGTGATCCCGAAGCTGCTGCTGGTCTCCTTGATATGGGAGCCTGGATCGGGGTCCCCTCCTGTGTCTCGCTGGTCATCGCGAGGCCTCCTAAAAGTCTCTGGCGCAGGTGTCGTGCATCACACTCTCGGTATGAGTGTGTCCCAGCCTGCCGGCGCGGGGCCACCGCGCAGGCAGATCCGAGACGGGCTCCTCCGGGACTCGATGCGGGCCGGACGAACTGCTCGTGTGAGGTGTGCCACGGCTGGTATCGTCCAGAACTATGGGCAATGACCGAGACGAGGCGGCGCGAGGCGAGATCTCGCTGGACTCCGTGGACCACCGGATCCTGCATGCGCTGAGCCAGGACGCCCGCCAGTCGGTGAGCGCCCTGGCCCTCGGGCTGCACCTGTCCCGGGCCAACGCCTATGAGCGGATCTCCCGGCTGCGCGCCGCCGGAGTCCTGCAGGGCTATACCGCAGTGATCGACCCCCGCGCCGCCGGAATGTCCACGGCCGCCTACGTCTTCCTGACGCTGAAGCAGGATGACTGGGAGGTGCTGCGCGGGGCGCTGGCCGATGAGCCTGCGGTGCGACACCTGGCGCTGGTCGGCGGTCAGTACGACGCCGTGCTGCTGGTGCGCACCCGCACCGTGGAGGAGCTGCGCCGGGTGGTCTTCGAACGGATCCAGTCACTGTCCTGCGTGCAGTCCTCCCAGACCGCCCTGATCTTCGACGATCACACCCAATATGAGCACCCGATGCCAAGGAGACCTTCATGACCTTTCGAGCAGCCCTGATCGAGCAGACCCTGGAGCGCGGGCGCATCCTTCAGCACGAGGCGACGCTGAAGGACCTGCCGCAGGACTTCCTCGAGGACTCCGGGGGAGACGCCCCGGTGGACATCGATGTCCACTACTCCGGGATCAACTACAAGGACGGGCTCGCCCTGGCCGGCAAGCCCGGGGTGGCTCGAACCTCCCCGCTGATCCCGGGCATCGACCTGGTCGGGGAGGTCACCAGCTCCGCCGATCCCAGGTTCAGCCCCGGCGATCTCGTGGTGCTCACCGGCGGCGGGATCGGTGAGGCCGCCCACGGCGGGCTTGCCGAGCGCGCCCGGGTCTCCGCGAAGTACCTGGTCAAGCTCCCCGAGGGACTGAGTCCGAAGCGGGCCGCGGCGATCGGCACCGCAGGGTTCACCGCGATGCTCGCGGTGCTCGCCCTGGAACGTGGCGGGGTGCGGCCCGAGGCCGGCGAGGTCGTCGTCAGCGGGGCGGCCGGTGGAGTCGGGTCGGTGGCGATCGCGGTGCTGAACCAGCTCGGCTACCGGGTCACCGCAGTGACCGGGCGGGTCCAGGAGCAGGGCGAGTATCTGCGTCACCTCGGAGCGGCCGAGCTGCTGGATCGGAAGGACTTCGCCGAGGCCGGGTCTGCGCTGCAGAAGCGGCGTTGGGCGGGCGGGATCGACTCCGCCGGCTCTGCGACCCTGGCGAACATCCTCTCCCAGGCCGAGGACGGCGGCACCGTCGCCAGCTGCGGACTGGCCCAGGGGGTCGACCTGCCCACCACGGTGATGCCCTTCATCCTGCGCGGGGTCACCCTTGCCGGGATCAACTCGGTCACCGCGACGCCCGAGCTGCGCGAACAGGCCTGGGCCCGGCTGGCCAGCGACCTGCCCGTAGAGCTGCTCGACGACCTGACTCAGGAGATCAAGCTGGACGGGGTCTTCGAGCAGGCCGAGCAGATCCTCGCCGGAGAGGTGCGCGGCCGGACCGTCGTGAAGCTCCAGGCGTGAAGCTGCACGGGTGAGGCCGTATCGGTGCGGCTGACCGGCTGAGCGGCTGGCCGGCGGATGGCTGGCTGAGTGGCTGGCCAGCTGGTCCGTTGAGCTGGGGGAAGCGGTCTGAGGCGGCGCTCTTGTGTGGGGTGTCACATTCTGATCTCCCGGGCTAGGATGGGGTCAATTACCGACCGTTCGGTCAGTTCTACCTGTCGTTGAGAGGACCCCATGGCTGCCACTGACACATCTGCGGCTCCCCGTCTCCTGCCCAGCTACATCCAGGACTCCTGGTGGACCCCGGAGGCCCCGAGCAAGGTCCACGAGATCCTCGATGCCTCCACCGCCGAGCCGGTCTGCGTGGTCTCCACCGAGGGGCTGGACACCGGTGCCGCCGTCGCCCATGCTCGCTCGGCAGGCCAGGAGAGCCTGGGGCAGCTGAGCATCCACCAGCGCGCGCTGCGCCTGAAGCACCTCGCCGCCTACCTCCACGAGCACCGCGAGGAGCTCTATGAGCTCTCCGACCGCACCGGCTCCACCCGCCGCGACCACCTGATCGATGTCGACGGCGGGATCGGCACCATCCGCACCTTCTCCTCGAAGGGGCGCAAGGAGCTGCCCAACGCCAACATCATCGTCGACGGAGCGGTCGAGCAGCTCTCCCGCGACGGCTCCTTCCTCGGCGAGCACATCTACACCCGGCTCACCGGGGTCGCCGTGCAGATCAACGCCTTCAACTTCCCGGTCTGGGGAATGCTGGAGAAGTTCGCCCCCAGCTTCATCGCCGGGGTGCCCACCATCGTGAAGCCCGCCTCGCAGACCGCCTATGTCACCCAGGCCTGCGTGCGGCTGATGATCGACTCCGGGCTGATCCCCACCGGGGCGCTCCAGCTGATCTCCGGCTCCGCCCGGGACCTGCTGGACCACCTGGACCACCGCGACCACGTGGCCTTCACCGGCTCGGCCAACACCGCGCAGCTGCTGCGCTCCCATGACAACGTCGCGAACCAGGGCGTGCGCTTCACGGCAGAGACCGATTCGCTCAACGCCGCGATCCTGGGTCCCGACGCCGGTCCGGACACGGTCGAGTTCGACGCCTTCATCAAATCGGTGACCTTGGAGATGACCGCCAAGACCGGTCAGAAGTGCACCGCGATCCGCCGCGTCATCGTGCCCTCGGCCCAGGTGGACCCGGTGGTGGAGGCGCTGCGGACACGGCTGGACTCCCGCGTGGTCCTCGGCGACCCGCGAGACGCCCAGACCACCATGGGCCCGCTGGCCTCGCAGGATCAGCGCGAGGAGGTCGCCCGCGCGGTGGACACGTTGGTCAGCGCCGGCGGCTCCGTGCGGGTGGGTGGACCAGAGTCCGGCACCGGCGACGCCGGACAGGGCGCCTTCTTCCCGGCCACCGTGCTCTCCTTCGCCGAACCCCGCACTCCTGCGGTGCACTCGGTGGAGGCCTTCGGGCCGGTCACCTCGGTGCTGGGCTACGCCGACATCGACGACGCCGTGGACCTCGCCGCCCTCGGCGGCGGCTCGCTGGTCGCCACCGTCTGCACCCACGACCGGGAGATCGCCGCCGAGTTCACCCGCGGCATCGCCTCCCACCATGGACGGGTGCTCTTCCTGGACCGCGACGACGCGAAGACCTCCACCGGTCACGGCTCCCCGCTGCCCCACCTGGTCCACGGCGGCCCCGGACGGGCCGGCGGCGGCGAGGAGCTCGGCGGCATCCGCGCGGTCAAGCACTATATGCAGCGCACCGCCGTCCAGGGCTCCCCGGACCTGCTCACCGGAGTCACCGGGGTCTGGCACCGCGGGGCGAAAGCGGTCACGGCGACTCCCGAGACGGTGGCTGATGGCACCGCCGTCCACCCGTTCCGGAAATCCCTGGCCGAGCTGCGCATCGGGGATCAGTTCGCCTCGGGACTGCGCACCGTGGCCCTGGAGGACATCACCTCCTTCGCCGAGTCCACCGGGGACACCTTCTATGCCCACACCGACGAGGAGGCGGCGACGGCGAACCCGTTCTTCCCGCGCCGAGTCGCCCACGGATATCTGCTGGTGGCCTGGGCGGCCGGGCTCTTCGTGGAGCCGGCCCCGGGCCCGGTGCTGGCGAACACCGGCCTGGAGAACCTCTCCTTCCAGACCCCGGTGACCTACGACGACTCGATCCGGGTCACGCTGACTGCGAAGCAGATCATCCCGCGGGAGACCGATGACTACGGCGAGGTCCGCTGGGACACCGTGCTGCACAACCAGCACGACGAGATCGTCGCGACCTACGACGTGCTGACCCGGGTGGCGAAGCAGAACAAGCCCGAGTGGCGGTGAGCTCGGCGTCGTCGTGCTGAGGGCCGCGTCCACCGTCTTCTCGGGATCGGCGAGTACGGTAAGGAGCTGAGCTGGTATCGCCCGTGATCGGGCTCGACGTCGGGGGGGCGATGGCTGTGGACAGACCACGAGATACGCCTGCGCGCGGCGCCCGGATGCTTCGCCTGGCGCGGCGATCGGTGGCCGTCCTCGGCCAGGTGCTGGTCGTCCTGTTGGTCTGGGTGGGGCTGGCGCTGCTGATCGCCGCCGCCCTGATCCGCTTGTTCTGGGGCGAGATCACCGTGGGCCAGGTGCTGCTGAACCTGGTCTCGGTGGAGACCGACGGCGGCGGCGGTGCTCTGGTCTGGGTCTGCATCCTCGGCATCGGCGTGCTGCCGCTGCTGATCACCGCCGGCATCTTGCTGTGGCTGCGCCGTCCCGGGCGCACTCGCCGGCTGAGGAGCGATCCTGAGGGCGCCTGGCGCTCGCCGTGGCTGATGCGCACCGTGACCACGACGCTGGCGGCCTCGGTGGTGGTCCTGGGCACGGCGTCCTTCTCCACGGCCGTGGGCATTCCCGACTACATCCAGGCCGGCAACTCCGAGTACGACCTCGCGGATCACTATGTGGAGCCGGAGGTCCTCGACGACGAGCACAGACGCAATCTGGTCCTGATCTACCTGGAGGCCGGAGAGTCCACCCTGGAAGATGAGGCGCTCTTCGAGAAGGACGGATTCGAGCCGCTCAAGGAGGTCACCGGGTCAGCCGAAGGTTGGCAGAGCGTGGAGGACCTCCGGCAGTACGACGGCGGCGGCTGGACCATGTCCGGGCTGACCGCCACGCAGTGCGGGATTCCACTCTCGGGCGTCACCTCTGCAGCGAGCAGCGGCGCCCTCGGGGAGCTGCGCGGCGGCGACGACACCTATCTGGACGGGACGGTCTGCCTGGGTGATGTCCTGAAGGATCACGGCTATACCAGCGTGTTCCTGGGCGGGGCCAATCCCGCCTTCGCCGAGAAGAACACCTTCCTGGGCAGCCACGGCTACTCCGAGGTGAAGGGGCTCGCTGACTGGCGCGCCGCCGGTGAGCCCTCCAGCAGCTTCCGCAGCGACTGGGGACTGAGCGACCAGAGCCTCATGGAACGAGCCGAGGATCAGCTGGACGAGCTCCACGCGGAGTCCGAGCAGACCGGTGAGCCGTTCAACCTCTCGGTGCTGACCCTGGACACCCATGAGCCGGTTCACGTGTTCGATTACTGCGATGTGGACACCCAGGAGGAGGCGACCTCCGTGCTCGGCTGCTCCATGGAGCAGGTCGCGGGCTTCGTGGAGCACATGGAGGACCAGGGCTACCTGAAGGACACCGCGGTGGTGATCATGGGGGACCATCTCAAGCCGGTCAACGCCGGCGATTCCTTCCAGGAGGAGCTCGTGGACCACCCCGATCGGAGCATCTTCAACCGGATCTGGATTCCCGGCGCTGATCCGGACACGCTGCGCCCAGGGGTGGACCAGCTCAGCATGTACCCCACGATCCTCGAGGCCGCTGGGCTGACCGTGGGTGACGGCGAGGCGGGGCTGGGCGTGTCCGCCTTCTCCGCCGAGCTGCCCGAGGGTTCTGCGCAGTCGTTGCCCTCGGAGGCCTACACGGAGCTGCTGAATTCCCGCTCCGCGGAGTTCTACGCCGAGGCGTGGAGCGGACGGTCCTCGGCGGAGTAGCCCACCGTGGAGCCGGACCAGCTCGGCGCATCAGCCTGCTGGGCGGCTCACTGGGGGGGGCTGCTTCACAACCGACGAGTTGAATCTGCGGGAGGCCAGGCAATGGTTCACTGAAGGGGACCTGTTGTCGATCCGAGGTGCCATGCATGTCAGCCGAGTACAGCTTCATCCCTCCCTGTGGACCGGTCATCGCAGGATCTGTGGGTCCGGTGGTCAAGGCCTCCGGAATTCCCTACTCCCGGGCCCAGCGGTTCCAGCCGCCGCGGCCCGCAGGAGACTGGACTGAGCCCTACGCTGCGCTGGATCCCTCGCCGGCGTGTCCGCAGTGGCGCATCCGGGAGCTGGAACCTGTGGTCGGGACCCAGGCCGGAGGGCTGCCCCAGGACGAGGACTGCCAGAACCTCACGGTCACGATGCCGCTGGACCGGCAGCCGGGGGAGCTGCTGCCGGTCATGGTGTGGATCCATGGCGGGTCCTACATCAGCGGTGCCGGAGACGCGCCCATCTACGATCCGGCGGCCCTGGTGAGTGAACAGCGCGTCATCGTCGTCGCGGTGACGTATCGCCTCGGAGCCTTCGGGTTTCTCGGCGGCCATGGGCGACCCGCCAATCTTGGTCTGCTGGATCAGCTCTGCGCCCTGGAGTGGGTGCAGCGGAACGTCGACGCCTTCGGCGGCGACCCGGAGCAGGTCACGCTCTTCGGCCAGTCAGCCGGCGGGGACGCATCGCGCATCTGATGGCTACCCCAGATGCTCCACGGCTCTTCCGCCGGGCCATCATGCAGAGCCCGCCGCTGGGCATCTCCCGTGGACGGCACAAGATGGCGTCCGCCATGGCCGCCGCGGCTCCTGAGGTGTCGGCGCAGGCCTCGATCAAAGAGGTGCTGCGCGTTCAGGAGCGTGCGCGCGCGGCGGCCGCCCGGTTCGGGCTGCGCGGACTCATGCCCTTCGGGACCCAGTACGGCGCCTCGCCCCTGCCGGTCGAATCGAAGATCGAGGACGCCTGGAAGGCTGTCGCCCCGCACATCGACATCATGATCACGCACACCGCCGAGGAGGCCAGGCTGTTCATCCCGGTTGCGCGGCCGGTGAGCTGGATCCGCGAGCTTCCGGTGATCGGTTCACCCGCGATGACGTTGCTGAGCCGGCTGGGGACCAGGCTCATCTATGTCACGGGCATCCGCACCTTTGCCCGGCGGCACCGTCGAGCCGGGGGCAGGGCGCATTACTTCATCGTGGACTGGGCCGCTCCCGACAACTTCTTCGGATCGGCACACGGGATCGATCTCGCGCTGCTCTTCGGGACCAGGGCGAACACTCAGGGGCTGGGCCTGCTCGAAGGGGCCTCCTGGGAAGAGATCTACGAGGCGGGGAGATCCGCCCGGGCGCTCTGGGCGGGATTCGCCCGAGGAGCGGAACTGCCGGCCACCGGCCGGATCCCCGGCGTCAGCGTGGGCGAACCCCGGGTGAGAACCGGGTGACCAGCCCCCGGTGACGGCGTCCAGGCGTACCAGCGCCGCTTCATGGCTCCGGCTGCTTCCAGCGCCTGGTCGGTGAGTGCCGCTGTCGAGGCCGCGACGTCGCTCAGCGCTGGATCACATGAGGCTGCGCGACCTCCTTGAGTCCCTGCAGCCCGAACTCCAGGCCGAAGCCCGACTGTTTGGCGCCACCGAAGGGCACCCGCGGATCGATGGCGCCGTGCTTGTTGATCCAGGTGGTGCCCGCCTGCAGCCGGGAGGCCACCTCGGTGGCGCGTTCGGGGTCGGAGGACCAGACCGAGGAGCCCAGCCCGACCTCCAGGCCGTTCGCCCACTGGATCGCCTGCTCGAGATCGCTGTAGCGCACGATCGGCAGCGCCGGACCGAACTGCTCCTCGGTGACCAGAGGGTTCTGCGGATCGATATCGGCCACCAGGGTGGTGGGATAGAAGAAGCCCGGGGCGTCGGCATCGGGATCGCCGCCGAGCAGCACCCGCGCGCCGGAGTCCCGCGCGGCATCCACCAGCCGGGCGACGATGTCACGCTGCTTCGCGTTCTGCAGCGGCCCGAGCACGTTCTGCTCTTCAAGCCCGATGCCCATCGGCATCTTGGCCGCCACCTCGGTCAGCGCCTGACAGACCTCGTCATAGATCGCGTCCGGCACGTAGAGCCGCTTCAGCGCCGCGCAGGTCTGCCCGGTGTTGATGAACGCACCCCAGAAGAGGTCTTCGGCGATGGCCTGCGGATCGGCGTCCTCGAGCACGATCCCGGCGTCGTTGCCACCGAGCTCCATGGTCATCCGCTTCATGGTGTCCGCCGCGGTCTTGATGATCGCCTTGCCCGTGGCCACCGAGCCGGTGAACGTGATCTTCGCGATGTCGCCGTGCTCGGTGAGCTGCTTGCCCAGCGACCCATCCCCGGGCACCGCGATCAGCACATCTGCGGGCAACGCCGAATTGAGCACCTTGACCAGGGCCAGCACGCTCAGCGGAGTGTACTCAGAGGGTTTGACCACCACGGTGTTGCCCATCCGCAGGCTCGGGGCGATCTGCCAGATCGAGATCATCATCGGCCAGTTCCACGGCCCGATCGCCCCGACGACGCCGAGCGGACGGTAGTGCAGCTCCGCGTAGCCGGACTCATCATCGAGCAGCACCTCCGGCTCCACCGGGATGGAGGCGGCGGTGCGCAGCCAGGCCACGCAGGCACCGACCTCGAAGCGGGCATTGGGGCCGTTGAGAGGCTTGCCCTGTTCTCGTGAGAGCAGCTGTGCCAGCTCCTCGGCGTGGGCTTCGATCGCATCGGCGGCGGCATGCAGCGCGGCCTGGCGTCTGCTGTGGCCGGCGGCGGCCCAGGAATGCTGGGCGCGCAGGGCGCGGGCGACGGCGTCGTCGAGGTCTGCGGCCGAGGCGGCGGGGGAGTGCCCGATGAGCTCCCCGGTCGCGGGGTCGTGGACCTTGTGGCCCTCGGTGCTGGTGACCTGCTCGAGCAGCGTGGTGGCGGTCATGGTGTTCTCCTCAGGTGTCATCGGAACAGTCAGGACGGGGTGTTTCAATGGCCCAGCAGCAGGTCTGCGGCCTTCTCGCCGATCATGATCGTGGGGGCGTTGGTGTTGCCGCTGGGCAGTGCCGGCATGATCGAGGCATCGGCCACGCGCAGCCCGGTGACGCCGCGCACCCGAAGCGACGGGTCCACCACCGAGAGGTCATCGACGCCCATCCGGCAGGTGCCCGCCTGGTGGTGGTAGGTCCCGGCCATGGCTCGGGCGTGGGCACGGACCTGATCACGGGTCTCCAGCGGTGCCGAGGGGCTGAACTCCGCCTTGCGGTAGGGAGCCAGCGCATCCTGGGCGCCGATCTCCCGGCAGAGTTCGATGGCGTCGCACAGCGCCTCGAGGTCGTAGTCCTCGGCCAGCAGGTTGGGATCCAGCAACGGCGCCTGCCGCGGGTCCGCGCTGGCCACTCGCAGCGTGCCGCGGGAGAGCGGCCGCACGATCCCGGCGTTCACGGTGAACCCGGCGGCGGGCGTCGCGCCGCCGTCAGTGGGGTAGGGGAAGTGCATGAAGAGCGGCTGGATGTCCGGCGCCTCCTCCTGGGTCTGCTGACTGTGCGCGAAGAGCTGCGCCTCGAGCAGGTTGTGCCGGCCCTCGGCCAGCGGCTCCGGCGCCTCGTAGATCACGCTGGCCAGGACGTGGTCGTGCAGGTTCTTGCCCACCCCGGGCAGCTCTACGACCATGTCGATCCCTGCCTGTGCCAGGTCGGCGAGGTCCCCGATGCCCGAATGCTGCAGGATGCTCGGTGATCCGATCGCGCCGGCGCAGAGCACGATCTCCGCGGAGGCCCGCGCAGTGTGTGTGCCGGTCCCGGTGCTGTACTCCACGCCGGTGGCGCGCCCGTCCGCCACCATGATCCGGTGCACCAGGCGTCGGTGGTCAGGGTGAGCCGCTCGTGGCCGAGGATCGGATGCATGAAGGCCCGCCAGGGGCTGTGCCGCTTCCCGTCCTTGGTGGTGGTGTGGTTGAAGCCGGCGCCGGAGAGCTGCTCGCCGTTGAAGTCCTGGGTCTCTGAGATGCCCACGCTGTTCGCGGCCTGGACGAAGGCCTCCGAGCTGGCATGGCGGTTCACGATCTTCTCCACGTGCAGCGGTCCGCCGGCGCCGTGGAACTCGGAGGCTCCGTCCTCATGGTCCTCAGAGCGCTTGAAGAGGGGAAGCACATCCTCCCAGCTCCACCCCTCACACCCGGCCGCAGCCCACTTGTCATAGTCCGAGCGGTGGCCGCGGATGTAGATCATCCCGTTGAGCGACCCGGAGCCGCCGAGCACCTTCCCGCGCGGCCAGGCGATGCTGCGATTGCCGGCGTGGACCTGTGGCACCGTGGTCAGCGCCCAGTCGGAGGTCCCCTGCATCAGCATCGGCCAGCCCTGGGGACTGTGGATGTGCGGGTCCTCGTCGCGACCCCCGGCCTCGATCAGGTGCACGCTGTGGCCGGCGTCGAGCAGTCGGCGGGTGATCACGGAGCCGGCGGACCCGGCGCCGATCACGACGTAGTCGGTGGTCATGGCATCATTCACGATGGTCTTCTCTCCTTCGATCGCAGTTCCTCGGCAGTGCCCCCAGCATGGCCAGGCAGCGGTGCGGCGCCTTGATCGCAGGCGCACGGCACTGTGCACCAGGTGCATGGTTGTGGCACCCATCACATCGTGGTGCGAGACTGGAGCGATGCTGACCAGAGAAAGCGCGAGGCGATGAGCCCGACGCCGGGCCAGGTCTCCTTTGATCCGGCCGAGCTGGCGCCACAGGACCGCTTCGAGGCGTGGCGGCATGCGGTCAACACCGCGTTCGTGCCGCTGGACGCCAGCACCGAGGAGCCGGGTCGATTCAACGGTGAGCTCACCGGACTGGCCCTGGGGTCGCTCAGCGTGGCCGGGGTCGGCGGTGACGCGGTCACCGTGCGGCGCAGCCGGCAGGCCATCGCTGCCGGGGACCCGGGGGTGTTCAAGTTCGCGCTGCAGGTGCAGGGCAGCTCGCTGACCCGGCAGGACGGCCGGGAGGCGCTGCTCTCCCCGGGGGATCTGGTCATCTATGACACGCGCCGCCCCTATGATCTCGTCTTCGGCGGGCCGTACCGGATGTTTGTGGTCCAGATTGCGGTGGAGCACCTCGGGCTCTCCGCCGACCAGGCCCGGGCCGTGGTCGCCCAGCGGATTCCCGGTTCTGCGGGTCTCGGCGCGCTGACCTCCTCGCTGCTGAGCAGCCTCGACGGTCAGCTGCAGAAGGGTGAGATGGCTCCGGACCCGAGGGCCGCCTCAGCGGTGCTGCAGCTGGTCCAGGCCACGCTGCTCTCCCGGTTCCGACCGGCGGCCGAGGTCCCCACCCGCGACGTGGTCTACCTGGAGGCGGTCAGGCACATCGATGACCATCTGGGGGATCCCGATCTCGGGGTCGGTGCCGTGGCGCGCGCGCTGCATGTCTCGGTGCGCTACCTGCAGGGCATCTTCGCCCAGGAGGGCACGACCATCAGCGAGTGGATCCGGCAGCGAAGGCTGGAGCGGTGCCGGATGGAGCTCGGAGACCCCTCCCAGGCGCACCGATCGATCAGCGCGGTGGCTGCCCGCTGGGGGTACCCCGAGGCGTCGAGCTTCAGTCGGGCCTTCAAGCATGAATACGGGCTCTCACCGGGAGCGTTCCGGCGTCAGGTCGCTGGAGGCTGAGTGCGCGGAGCCGCGCGGCGTCCACACGCAGGCAGACGGTGTGACGTGCGCAGCTGCTGCGTCGCCCGCATCTATCGGCTGCGGCGAGCCCCGAGCAGCTCGCAGGACATGGAGCAGGCCTGTGCCTCCTGTCCGTCACCGAGAAGAACAGCACCCACTCCTTGACTAATACCCCCTGGGGGTATATACCGGGAGTGGATGTGCTGTCCGGCCTCGTCCAAGACATGAGGGAGACCGTCATGACCGAATCCACCCGCACCGCGCTGTCGATCGTCGACACCGGCTGCTCGTGCTGCGCCCCAGCCGGCGACGCGGCGATCCCCACTGGGCGCCAGAGTGCAGACCCCCGCGGGACGCCGGTCGGCGCCGAGACCTACCAGGTGGAGGGAATGACCTGCGGACATTGTGCAGATTCCGTCACCGAGGCGGTGAGCTTCCTGAACGGGGTGAATGACGTCCGGGTCGAACTCGTCGCCGGAGGGGCCTCGCTCGTCAGCGTGACCGGGCTCGCCTCCACCGACGCCGTGCGGGACGCCATCGAAGCGACCGGCTACCGCGTGCTCAACGGCTGACCGATCCCCGAGAGGGCGCGGATGCTCCAGGAGCTCTCGGAACATACCTGACCACCCCGGGGCGTCGCACTCATGCGGCCGCCGGTGAAGAGCGATGGACCGATCGACGAAGGAGGACCGCGATGATGTGGGACACCGGAATGGGAGCGGGCATGGGCTGGATGTGGCTCTTCTGGATCCTGCTGATCGTGGGAACGGTGGTGCTGGTGGTCGTGCTTGTGAAGGCCTTCACCGGCGGTTCCACCGACGGGAGCCGACAGGGTGGTTCCGCTCCGGCGACCGGGGCGCTCCCGCGCCGGTCCCGACAGATCCTCGAGGAGCGCTACGCGCGCGGGGAGATCAGCACGGAGGAGTACAACGAACGATTGCGGACCCTGGAGATGGTGACCGGTGAGCCCGCTGACACGCCGGGAGCTGCTGGCCCTGGGTGCGGTCGGGGCCGGTGCCGCGGCCGTGGGCGCGGGCGGGCTGTGGTGGACCAGCCGCGGCGGTGAGACCCTCGGCGGCGGCAGGGCGCTGCTGCAGCCCGAGGTGCTGACCAGCCGGGACGGGGTCCTGGACCTGGCCCTGGAGGCCGCTCCCACCCGAGTGCGGATCGGGGCGCGCGAGGCGAGCGTGCAGGCATTCAACTCCTCGCTGCCCGGACCCACCCTGCGGATCCGGGGCGGGGACACCCTCCGGGTGGCGATGACCAACGGCCTGGAGGCCCCGACGAACCTGCACGTGCACGGGTTGCACGTGTCCCCCGAGGGCAACGGGGACAACCCCTTCGTGAGCATCGAACCTGGTGAGTCCTTCGACTACGAGTACGTCCTGCCACAGGACCACGCTCCCGGCACCTACTGGTACCACCCGCACAGGCATGGGCACGTGGCCGATCAGATCGCGGCAGGGCTCTACGGGACCATCGTCGTCGAGGATCCGGATCCTGTCCCGGTGGCCCGGGAGCGCGTCCTGGTCGTCTCCGACATCACCTTGGACGGCTCCGGCAACCTCACCGAGGTCTCCCCGCCGCAGCGGATGATGGGCCGGGAGGGTGAGACCGTGCTGGTCAACGGCCAGGTCCGCCCTGAGGCCGCCGCGGCGCCGGGGGAGCGGGAGCTGTGGCGGGTCGTCAACGCCTGCCCTTCCCGGTACCTGCGCCTGACCCTGGACGGGCAGGGGCTGCGACTGCTGGGCCGAGATGTCGGCCGGCTGCCCGAGCCGGTGGAGGTGACCGAGGTGATGCTGGCCCCCGGCAACCGCGTGGAGCTGCTGGTGGACACCCGCGAGGGGACCTCCACGCTTCGCACCGCCCCGGTGGACCGCGGGAGCATGGGCGGCATGATGGGCGGGGCCGCACCCGGGGAGGGCCCCGGCGACGACGAGCCGATCAACCTGCTCATCCTTGAGGTCGCCGGGGATCCGGTCGAGGAGCCCGGACCCGTGCCGGCGGGCACGGCCCTGCGGGACCTGCGCGATGAGCCGGTCGACGCCCGACGCACCCTGGACTTCGACATGGACATGGGCATGGGCATGGGCGGGATGAGAGGCATGAGCGGTCCCGGGGGGATGATGTCATTCACGATCGACGGGCGCGAGTTCGACGCCGAGCGCATCGACCAGCGGGCTCAGGTGGGCACCGTGGAGGAGTGGACCCTGATCAACTCCAGTCCCATGGATCACCCGATGCACCTGCACGTGTGGCCCATGCAGGTCGTGGCAGACGGCGACCGCGACGTCTCCGGACCGCGGTGGCAGGACGTGGTCAACATCCCGGCCTTCGGGGAGGTGACGGTCCGAGTGGCCTTCGAGGCCTTCAGCGGCCGCACCGTCTACCACTGCCACATCCTCGACCATGAGGACCTCGGCATGATGGGCGCCATCGAGGTTCGATGACGTCGCGGCATATTGCGGCACACGACGCCGGACCACGACGCAGGAGCGCGACTCACGACGGCACAGGACAGACAGCCGGAACGCGGGCAGACAGCCGGTCCTGGACCGGATCCCTGGCTCATTCACCGGTCCATCGGCTCCATGTGGGAGGTTTCTGATGACGCGTCGGATCATTGAGGACGCGTCGAGCTTCCATCAGCTCCCGTGGAACACCGGCTTGCGCTTCTCCTGGAACGCGGCGAAGCCCTCGGTGTAGTCCGCAGAGTCGCACAGCCGACCCTGCGCGTGGTTCTCCGCGTTCAGGGACTCCCACAGGCCGATCCGCTGGTCCCTCACCGCGGCCACCAGGGCTTTGGACTCGCGGAACGCCAGAGTGGCCCCGGCGGCGGCCACGGCCGCCTTCTCACGGGTGAACTCGAGCAGCTCCTCGGCCGGAACCGCACGGGAGAAGAGCCCTGCGGTCACGGCCTCCGCGCCTGACATCAGGTCAGCGGTGTAGATCAGATCCAGGGTCCGGTGCGCACCCAGGCGCTCCACGAAGAGCGCATGTCCGCCCGAGTCCAGCGTGGCCCCGAGAGCGGCGAAGGGGGAGCCGATCTTGGCGTTCTCGGCCACGTAGACCACATCGGTGGCGATGGCCAGGCCCAGGCCCACCCCGAGGCAGGCTCCCTGCACGGCGGCGAAGGTCGGCGCGGGGAACTCGGCCATGCGGCGCATCAGCGGGGTGACCTTCCCCTGCAGGTAGCCCAGCGCGTCGTCGGTGGCGGGCACGACGTCGGAGATGTCCCGTCCGGCGCAGAAGCCCTTGCCCTCACCGCGCAGCAGCAGTGCCCGGACTCCTGCCTGCTCAGCCTCTTGGTAGGCGGCATCGAGGTCATCGAGCGCCTGCTCATCCAGGGAGTTGAGCTTCTTCGGCGCGTCCAGGACGATCTCGGCGACGCCGTCGGTGATGCTCAGCTGAATCATGGAGGCTCCTGGTGTGAGGGCTGGGCGTGGGGGCTCAGGGAGAGGTCTTCGCTGAGGTGCGAAGCGGGTTGGACTCAGGCGTCGTAGTCGACCACGAGCTGCTTGGAGGTCGGCCGGGTCTGACAGGTCAGGATGTATCCGGCCTTGACCTCGTCGGCCTCCAGCGCGAAGTTCTCCTCCATCTCGAAGTCTCCGGAGACCACCTTCGCGCGGCAGGTGCCGCAGACCCCTCCGGCGCAGGCGAAGGGCACGTCGGGTCGGGCGCGCAGCGCGGCGTTGAGCACGGTCTCTCCCGAGCCCGCCGGGGAGGCGACCGCTCCGGTGAGCCCGTCGAGGGTGAACTCGATCGCGATGTTGTCACCCTTCGGGTCGGCCTCGACCTTGCGGCCCTGCTGGCCCTCGGGGCGGTCCGGGCGTCCGGTGGTGAAGAGCTCGAACCGGATCTTGTCCTCCTCCACCCCCCGGGCGGCCAAAGAGTCCCGGGCCATCTGGACCAGCTCGAAGGGTCCGCAGAGGAACCACTCGTCGGTGTCTGGGACACGCAGGACCTTGTCCAGCAGGTCGCTGAGCTTCTCCTCGTCGATCCGGCCGGTGAGCAGCGGGTTGATCCGCTGCTCGCGGCTGAGCACATGATGGACCGCCAGTCGCGCGGGGTAGCGGTCCTTGAGGTCACCGAGCTCCTCGGCGAACATGACATCTCCGGCGGAGCGGTTGGCGTAGATCAGGTCGAAGGTGGAGTCCTTCGAGGCGGCCAGCACCGATCGGGCGATGGCCATGATCGGGGTGATCCCGGAACCGGCGGCGAAGGCGACCAGGTGCACATCGGAGCGCAGCGCCACGGCCTCCTCGGCGAGCTTGGCCGGGTTGTTCATCGAGGTGATCGCGGTCTTGGAGACGAACGCCCCGGAGGGGTTCATCACCTCCATCTGATCCCCTGGCTTGAGCGACTCATTGGCCCAGTTCGAGAACACACCGCCGATGTCGCGCTTGATCGCCACCCGGATCTCACCGGGTGTCGGCTCGGTGCAGATCGAGTAGGAGCGGCGGATCTCCTGGCCGTCGAGCTCGGTGCGCAGCGCCACGTATTGACCCGGCGCGTAGTCGAAGTCCTCGTGAAGCTCCGGGGGCACCGCGAAGGTGACCTCTACGGAGTCTGCGGTGAGCGGGCGCACCTCGGAGACGGTGAGCGTGGAGAAGGTCGCCCGGCGGCGGGTGGTCGTCGACATCAGTGCACCTTGAAGTGGTCAAAGGGCTCCAGGCAGGCCCGGCACTGGTACAGCGCCTTGCATGCGGTGGAGCCGAAGCGGGTCATCTCACGAGTATCGGGGGAGTCACACCGTGGGCACTTCACGCTCAGGCCCACGCGGACCGGCCCCAGGGCTGCCTTGCCGGTGGGTGGGGCGATGCCGTATTCACGCAGCTTCGTCTTGCCCTCCTCGGTCATCCAGTCGGTGGTCCATGCCGGGTGCAGCACGGTCTCGATGCGCACCTTTTCGTGTCCGGCATGACGCAGCGCCGCTGTGACATCGGCGTTGATCGTGTCCATGGCCGGGCAGCCGGAGTAGGTCGGGGTGATCACGACGACGGCGGTGCCGTCCTGCTCCACCCGGGCCTCGCGCAGGATCCCCAGATCGGCGATGCTGAGCACCGGGATCTCTGGATCATTGACGCTCGCGGCGACCTCCCAGACCGAGGCGCCGGGGGGCAGGGTCACAACTTCGGGTCCCATCACTGCCATGAGTGCTCCTCTCACCAGGTGGCTCCGGGGTGCTGGCGGGCCAGCACCTGCATCTCGGCCAGAATCAGTCCGCGCTGTTCGGAGTGCCGCCCGGAGCGGTCGGCTCCGTGGGCGCCGGACATGTCGGGGATGCTCAGCCCTGCCTGCTCGATGACCTGGTGGAGCCGGGTCAGCGTGGGTTCACGCAGGGTGGAGGGCAGTACCGCGATATCCCCGAGCTCGGTGATCGGCTCCACGTCGGTGAAGAGCTCTTCGACGTAGGACCAGACCGAGTCCAGGCCGGCCTGGACGCGTCGGGCGGACTCCTGAGTGCCCAGGCCCAGCCGCAGCATCCACTGGGCGGCGTGATCCTGGTGGTAGTCCACTTCCTTCAGCGCCTTCTCGGCGATGGCCGCGAGGGTGGTGTCGGTGGAGTGCACCAGCCGGCTGTAGAGCTCGTGCTGGTAGAAGCTGAAGATCAGCTGACGCGCGATGGTCTTGCCGAAGTCCCCGTTCTCCTGCTCCACCAGGCGGCAGGAGCGGAAGTCCTCTTCGGGGCGGAAGTACGCGAGGTCATCCTCGGACTTGTCCCAGGCGGTGCCGGCGTAGGTGAGCAGGAACCGGGCGTGACCGAGCAGGTCCAATGCGATGTTCGCCAGGGCGACATCTTCCTCCAGCTCAGGGGCCCGGGACACCCAGGCGCCCAGACGCTGGGAGAGGATCAGCGCGTCGTCGCCCAGCAGCAGCGCGTACCGTGCGGTGGCGTCCTCGGCCTTGGCGCCGGAGGCGGCGATCTCCTCGGCGGTGATCGCCTCGCCCTGGGACTGGCGGGTGGCGGAGTCATGCGATGCGAAGCTCACAGGTGCTTCACCCCTTCGGACTGGGTGTAATACGTGGCATGGCGGTAGCTCTTGCCCTGGGCAGATTCGAAGTAGGCGCCCTTGGAGTCGGGGTCCGAGGCCATGATCGCCGCGGCCGGCACCACCCACACCGAAGTCCCCTCATTGCGCCGGGTGTAGAGGTCCCGGGCGTTGCGGATCGCCATGGTGGCATCCGGGGCGTGCAGCGAGCCCGCGTGCACATGGGAGAGCCCGCGCGAGGACCGGATGAAGACCTCCCAGAGGGGCCAGGAGCTTGAATCTGCGCTGGAGGTCATGGCCTCGCCTTTCTAGCGGTGATGTCGGGGGAGTGCAGCTGCACCGGGAGCGCAGCGGGTGAGGCTCAGGCGCCGATCAGGGCGGCCTGGTCGTGGTCCTCGTTGCGGGACGCCCGGTTCGCATACGCGACCGCCGCCTCGCGGACCCAGGCGCCCTCGTCGCGCGCCTTGCGGTAGTGCTCCAGGCGCTGCCGGCTCAGCGGGCCGTTGCCCTTGATGACGGCGAAGAACTCGTCCCAGTCCAGGTCGCCGAAGTCGTAGTGGCCGCGCTCCTCGTTCCACTTCAACTCGGGATCCGGCAGGGTCAGACCCAGGGCTTCGACCTGAGGGACCAGCATGTCCACGAAGCGCTGGCGCAGCTCGTCGTTGGTGAAGCGCTTGATCTTCCACTCCATGGACTGCTGGGAGTTCGGCGAGTCCCCGTCCGGGGGGCCGAACATCTGCAGCGCCGGCCCATAGAAGCGGTCCACGGCCTCCTGAGCCATCTGGTGCTGGGCCTGCGTGCCGTGGGAGAGCGAGTGGAGGATCTCCCAGCCCTGGCGCTGATGGAAGGACTCCTCCTTGCAGATGCGCACCATGGCGCGGCCATAGGGCCCATAGGAGGCGCGGCAGAGCGGCACCTGGTTCACGATCGCGGCGCCGTCGACCAGCCAGCCGATCGCACCGATATCGGCCCAGGTCCGGGCCGGGTAGTTGAAGATCGAGGAGTACTTGGCCTTGCCGGTGTAGAGCTGGTCATACATCTCTTCGCGGGGGCGGCCGAGGGTCTCCGCGGCGGAGTAGAGGTAGAGACCGTGGCCGGCCTCGTCCTGGACCTTGGCCATCAGGATGGCCTTGCGCTTGAGGCTGGGGGCGCGGGAGATCCAGTTGCCCTCAGGCTGCATGCCGATGATCTCGGAGTGCGCGTGCTGGGAGACCTGCCGCACCAGTGACTTCCGATACGACTCGGGCATCCAGTCCCGCGGTTCGACGCGGGAGTCCTCGGCGATGATCTCCTCGAAGCGGTTCTGCCCGGCCTCTGCCTCGGCGAGCGCCGCTGCGGCGTCGCCCTCGTCGGCGAGGTGCAGGGGAGCGTGCTGGTGGTTCTGGGGTGACATGGTCATCCTCTATTCCGTCGCATTATTTACCGACCGTTCGTTCAGTATAGCACCAAGGGTGTGACGGTCAACACGCGGGGTAGCAGAAGGCGAGACGGCTGGATGGGGAGGCCTCTCGAGCCGGGCGACTACCAGTGCTGACGCGCCGAGCGAGAGGTCTCCCGTTCGATGACCCTGTGCCGCGCCTGCGCGTCGACGAGGTCCCGGGCTGGTTCGCCGAGTGTGCGGATCCGCGGATTGAACCGGGCGGCTGCCGCGCCGATGCCCAGGGCAGGCGTCAGGGTCAGGCAGCTGCTGTCAGACCCTGTTTCAGCCCTCCTCGAGCGCCTCCATCTGCTCCTGGATTCGGCCCAGGACGCGGCGTGGGGCCGGGTGGAGCCTGCGCTCGCTCAGCTCGTCCATCAAGGCGATGAACTGGTCTTCCAGGAGTGAGAGATCGGCAAACCTGGCCTGCACGGGGCGCAGGACCGAGATCATCTCCTCGATCAGCGAGTGGATCTCGGTGTCAGTCGTGTCGGCGTCCAGGGCGGCGAAGCGCGCCGTGAGCGGGGCGATCATCCGGGCATTCAGCGCCGCGAACCCCTCGGTGAACACCGCGTGGTCGCGATCGCCCAAGAGGCGTCCCAACGGGACTGACTCCTCAGGCGCTGGTGGGTGGAGCCGCGAGCTGGTACTTGAAACCGCGGTGCGAGGCCACGAACCCCAGGCGCTCGTAGAAGCGGTGCGCATCGCCCCGAGCGTCGTCAGAGGTCAGCTGCACCAGCGAGGCACCGGTGGCCGGGGCGGCCACATCGACCACCCATGTCATCATCGCCGATCCTATTCCGCTCGATCGTTGGGCGCTGGAGACCCTGACCGCCTCGATCAGCAGCCGTGTGGAGCCGCGACGGGTCAGGCCGGGGATCCGGGTGAGCTGCATCGTGGCCATCGGGTCGCCGGATCCGCTGATCACCAGCAGCATCTCGTTGGACGGATCTTTGATCAGGTCCGTGAGTGCTGCGTCGTAGCGATCGACGTCCGCCGCCGCGGCCTGGTCGCCGCGCCCGGCGCTGATCGGGTCATCGGCGAGCAGCCGCATCAGGGTGTCGAGGTCCTCGTGCTGCGCGCGCCGCAGGGTCAGATCGCCGATTCGGGTCGGCAAGGTCGCGGGGAGTTCGAGTGATGCGATCATGCCTGCAGATTCGCACGCGGCCGGACGTGGGGCAAGGCGTGTGGGAGCGCCGGGTCAGCCAGCGGCGCCGTCGGCGGGACGACGCCGGATCCGGATCGGCCCCCGTGCCGTGGTCGGATCGACGACGTCGCCGCGCTGGGTGATGTCGACGACGCCGGCGGCCACCAGGCGTCGAGCCGCTGCCCGTGCCGCGTCCATCTGACTCCGCCACTGCTGGCCGGCCACCGCGCGCGCCGCCTCGGAGGGGCAGATCGTCGCGGCCTCGGCGCGCTGCGCGAGCAGCTCGAGGATCACGCGCTCCATGTCACGGTCGGAGGCTGCGCGCGGTGATTCGTCCATGGCTACAGTGTCCACCACTCGCGGACGGGAGGAGGGCCGCCGGAGCCGGTCCTGGCCCCGAAACCACAGGGCGCAGTCCGGCTCAGCGGAAGGCGGAGTGTCCGGTGAGGTGCTGGCCGAGGATCAGGCTGTGCACCTCATCGGTGCCCTCGTAGGTGCGCACGGACTCGAGATTGTTGGCATGGCGCAGCGGCGAGTAGTCGAGGGTGACGCCGTTGCCACCGAGCATCGTGCGCGCTTCTCTGCACACGTCGATCGCGATCCTGCAGTTGTTCAACTTGCCCGCGGAGATCATGTGGTTCTCCAAGCGATTCTGATCCTTGAGGCGGCCGATGCGCAGCGCCAACAGCTGCCCCTTCTGGATCTCCAGGGCCATGTTCACGAGTTTTGCCTGGGAGAGCTGGTACGCCGCAAGCGGCTTGTCGAACTGAACTCGGTGCTGGGAATACTCCAGGGCGGCATTGAAGCTGTCCCGCGCTGCCCCCAGGGCTCCCCAGATGATGCCGTAGCGGGCCTCGTTGAGGCATGAGAAGGGGCCTCGGAGTCCCGGGTTCTCGGGAAGGATGGCATCGGCCGGAAGACGGACGTCCTCCATGGTGATGTCGCACTGGATGGAGGCGCGCATCGACAGCTTCTGCTCGATGGGAGTAGCGGTGAAACCGGGAGTGTCGGTGGGAACGAGGAAGCCGCGGACCCGACTGCGCCCGCTCTCGTCGACGACCTTCGCCCAGATCACGGCCACCTGGGCGATCGAGGCGAGACCGATCCAGCGCTTGACGCCCTGGAGGACCCACTGGTCGCCCTCGCGCACTGCGGTGGTCGCCATGGTTGACGGGTCCGAGCCCGCGGTGGGCTCGGTCAGTCCGAAGCACCCGATGATCTCACCGGCGGCCATGCCTGGCAGGTAACGCTGCTTCTGCTCCTCGGAGCCATGCTTGGCGATCGCGGACATCGCCAGCGAGCCTTGGACCGAGACGAATGTGCGCAGGCCAGAATCTCCGGCCTCGAGTTCTTGCATGGCGATGCCGTACTGCACTGCGGACTTTCCGGCGCACCCATAACCCTTGATATGCATGCCGAGCAGACCAAGCGTGGCCATCTCAGCGATGATCTCCTGCGGGAAGTGTGCATCCGCGTACCACGCGGCGATGTTCGGACGGATGCGTCTGTCCACGAACTCGCGAACCATTCCCTGGGTCTCACGCTCCTCGGAACTGAAGTCTGCTTCGACATCGAGCAGATCTGCTGCGGCTGGGTTCATGGAGCGCTCCTTGAAGACGGGATGTGCAGAGGTCTTTTCCTAGGATTGCGCACTTGTGATCCGGATAACACCTCGAAGCGGATAATTGCGATACAGGTATCAATCAACCCTTCATTAGGTATTTGAACTTTATCAGTGGCCGTGGAAGTGTGATCTGCACGACATTTTTCCCACACATTGGAGACTTCCGTGCCGCATCAGCTCCCCGCCAACACTTCGGCGCGAGTACGTGTCCAGCGTGCTGGTGCCGTGGCGATCGTGGTGCTCGAGGATCCTCCCCGCCGAAACGTGCTCGGATCCCGGATGCGCACCGAACTGCGCGCCGAGCTGGCGGAGCTCGCCGAAGATCCGAGAGTGCGGGCCGTGGTGTTGACCGGCTCAGGAGAATGCTTCAGCAGCGGTGGTGACCTGGCAGCGATGCCGCCCACGGATCCAGCCGAGGGTGCCGCCCGCATGGAAGATCTCGCGGTTCTCGTCCGTCGGCTGGCAACGCTCGACAAACCGGTCGTCGCCGCGGTGAGCGGTCCCGCGGCGGGTGTGGCGGTGGGCCTGGTGTGTTGCTGCGACGTCGTCGTGATCGGCACCAGTGCGCGATTCTTGTTCCCGTTCACCCGGTTGGGCCTGATCGCCGACGGCGGGCTGATCCACTCGCTGGTCCGAAGAGTGGGCGCCGCACGTGCGCAGAAGATTCTGCTCGAGGCAGTGCCCATCGCTGGGACCGAGGCACTCGCCACAGGTCTTGCCGATCACCTGGTGACGGACCAGGACGTGCTGCCCGCCGCGATGGCCCGCGCCGAGGAACTCGCGAGCAGGGCGCCGCTGGCCGTCGCTGCGGTCAAGCGCGGGATCCGCGAAGCCTCCAGCACCTACGAGGAGGCCCTCCTCTTCGAGCGGGAGCACCAGCCCGCCCTGTTCGAGACCTCTGACTTTATGGAAGGCAAAAAGGCCCTTCTCCAGAAGAGGGCTCCTTCCTTCTCCGGGCGCTGAGCGCCGACCTCTGTAGATCGAAAGGCCACGATGAAGACAGCGAAGATCCGTGCAACTGCCTTGAGCGCCGTCGCACTGCTCGCCCTTACCGGCTGTGCCAGCGGCGACGCCAGCGCGGGTGCGGACTCCGACGCACTGCCGGAGCAATCGGTGTGGTCCACCTACAACGTGGGCACCGGCACCTATAACGACCTTGCCGCTATCGCGAACACCCTGACCAACGAAGAGGGGCTTCAGGTGCGGCTGATGACCTCGGACACCGGCATCGGCCGCCTGGCCCCGCTGGTGAACGGCACCGCAGACTATGCCCGGGCCGGCGACGAGTACTTCTACGCCTTCGAGGGCGACTATGAGTATGCCAACGAGCAGTGGGGGCCCCAGGACGTGAGTCTGGTGTGGGCTCCCCTCGGCTACTACGGCCTGTTGGTCCGCGCGGACAGCGGCATCGACTCCTTCGAGGACCTGGAGGGCACACAGTTCCCTGACCTGACCGCGAGCACCTCCATCAACAACAAGATGGAGGGGTTCCTCAACTATGGCGGCCTCACCGGTGAGGATGTCCAGAAAGTTCCCATCTCCTACGCCGAGCAGCTCGATGCTCTCCAGGCGGGTCGGATCGATTCCCTCTACCAGAACGTCGTCGGCTCCAACATCGAGGAGCTCGCCTCCACGACCGATGTGAAATGGCTGACCTTCGACGACCCAGACCCGGGCCGCTACGAGACCTGGGACGAGCTCATGCCCATGGTGAACGTCGGTGAGGTGACCGACGTCCCGGGTGTGGAGGAGGGCGAGAGCGCCCAGGTCCTGGAGTACACGATTCCGATCACCACGATGGGGGACCGAGACACCGAGGAGGTCTACCTCCTCGTGAAATCGATGGTCGAGAACTATGAGCACTACGAGGACACCACGCCGGACACCCAGCAGTTCTCCCTCGACGCGGTCCTCAAAGAACCTCTGGTGGTCCCGTTCCACGCCGGCACCGTCCGCTTCTTCAAGGAGCGCGGAGTGTGGACGGAGGAGCTCGAGGAGAAGAACAACGAACTGATCGAGCGTGGCGAGCGGATGCGGGAAGCCTGGCCCACCGTCCTGGAGTCCTCTTCCGAGCAGGACCTCGAAGAGAACTGGACCGAATGGAAGGCCGAGAACTTGGGAAACGAGAGGACCAGCGATGAGAACTGAGAACCGAGTGACGCCGTTCTGGCGGATGGTCGTGATCGTGCTGACGGTCCTGGGCGTGCTGCTCGCCATGAACCAGGTCTTCTTCTGGAACGTGGGCGGACTGGCTCTGCTGAGGAACTCGTACCTCTATCTGATCCTGGGCGTGTTCCTCCCGGTGGTGTTCATCGTCAATCCGCTGCGCAAGATCCCGCTCGCTCAGGCGGCGGAGCAGCGGGAGGACGGATCTGGCGACGACCTCGCTCCCGAGGAACGCCCAGTGCAGGCTTTCGATGTGCTGCTGATGGTGGTTGCGGCGAGCGTCTGCGGCTATTTCGCCGTCAACGGGACCCGTATCCACGACTTCGGCTGGGAGTACATGGCGCCCACCGCCGCGACAGTCGCCGCGTTCCTGCTGTGGATCGTGGTGCTCGAAGCGCTGCGCCGGACCGGTGGAATGATCGTCACGGTGATCGCCCTGCTGTTCTCACTGTATCCACTGGTGGCGGGGGATCTTCCTATCGGAGTCCTTCAGGGTGTCAGCTACGACCTCAAGACCCTGGCACAGGTGCACACCATGGGAGCCGAGAGCCTGCTGGGCCTGCCCATCCAGACTGCGGCAACCATCCTGGTCGGTTTTCTGGTCTTCGGGGTGGCCCTGCAGCACACTGGCGGTGCCGACTTCTTCCACAGACTTTCGATGTCGATCTTCGGCCGCTACAGAGGCGGCGCGGCGAAGGTGTCCGTGGCGAGCAGCGCAGCGATGGGCATGATGAGCGGAAGCGCGGTCTCCAATGTCCTGACCACGGGGCCGATGACCATTCCAGCCATGAAGCGCTCCGGGTTCAGTCCCACCTATGCCGGTGGGGTCGAGGCCACGGCAGCCTCAGGCGGGTCCATCACGCCTCCCATCATGGGTACCGCAGCGTTCCTCATGGTCTCCTTCGTGGGAGTGCCCTACACCGAGATCCTCATCGCCGCGTCCATCCCTGCAGCCCTCTTCTTCCTCGGCATCTACCTGCAGGTCGACGGCTACGCCGCCCGAAAGGGTCTGAAGGGCGTCTCGGTGGCGCTTCTCCCTCGGACCCTCATCACGCTGGTGCAGGGCTGGCCCTACATCATGGCCCTGCTTCTGCTCACCGGGCTGCTCTTCTTCACGAACTCCGAGACCCAGGTGCCGTATTGGGTGATCCTGGTGCTGCTGGTCGTGGCTGTCCTGCGCCCGAGCCAGAAGTTCGGCCTGCGCGAGTTCGCCGACTTCCTTGTGGCCGCCGGTCGGACGCTGGGAAACATCATCGGGATCATCGCCGGCGTCGGCCTGATCGTCGGGGGCCTCACGGCGACGGGGGTGAGCCTCTCCCTCGCCCGCGAGCTGGTGGCAGCGGTCGGCGACAATGTGGTGCTCATCCTCATCGCCGGCGCCGTCACCTGCTTCATCCTCGGCATGGGCATGACGATCTCGGCGGCGTACGTGTTCCTGGCAATCGTGATGGTCCCCGCGGTCATCGAGCTGGGGGTCAACCCGCTCGCTGCCCACCTGTTCGTCATCTACTGGGCGTCCGTCTCCTACATCACCCCGCCCGTAGGTCTCGCCGCCTTCGCCGCGGCAGGAATCGCCAAGGCTTCTCCCATGGGCACCTGCGTGGCGGCCATGAAGCTGGGAGCGGTGAAGTACATCGTTCCGTTCGGATTCGCCCTCAATCCCGCGCTCGTGGCACAAGATTCAGCCGGGCGGGTGCTGCTCGCGTTCGCACTGAGCATCGTAGGCGTCTACGCCCTGGCCTCGGCCATCGAGGGCTGGACGGTCGGCTTCGACCGCCGGATGCCCGTCCTGGGTCGCCTCTTGGGCGCCGTCGGAGGGTTCCTGCTGTTCATGCCAGCGCCGCTCAGCGCCGTCCTGGGACTGGCGCTCGTGGCGGCCAGCCTCCTGCTCGCCTTCCTGATCGTGAAGCCCGGGACCCCCGCCGACGACGGTGCTATCCCCGCCCAGACTCCCGCGCCTGCGACAAGCGTCGCCTGATCGAAAGGACCAGACATGACAGAGACCACCACCACCAGCAGCGCCAGCGGCGCTGCCCCCGGGACAAGCGTCGTCACCACCGAGATCAGAGGCGGTGTTGCTGTTGTGACCGTGAACCGGCCGGAGGTGCGCAATGCCCTGAACTTCGGCGTGCTGGATGGGATCGAGGCCGCGCTCGACTCGCTCGAGCGCAACGGTGACGTCGGTGCCGTCGTGTTCACCGGTCATGGAGAGAAGGCGTTCGTGGCCGGCGCGGACATCAATCAGCTCATCGGCTACACGCTGCGTGACGGGCTCACTGCTCGGATGCAGCGGTTATGGGACCGGATCCAGGAATCTGATCTGCCCACCATTGCGGCGGTCAACGGCTTCGCACTGGGCGGGGGCAACGAATTGGCGATGTCCTGCGACATCCGCGTGGCGGCGCAGAATGCTCAATTCGGCCTGCCTGAGACCAACCTCGGAATCCTTCCCGGCGCCGGAGGCACCCAGCGGCTGTCACGACTTGTCGGCCTGGGCCGGGCGCAGGAGATGATCCTCACCGGCCGCATCATCGACGCGGATGAGGCTCTGCGCATCGGTTGGTGACCAGCGTGGTCCCTGCCGAGGAGCTGATGGACACCGTGCTGTCCACGGCCGAGACGATCCTGGCCAAGGGTCCGCTGGCCGTGCGGCTGGCCAAGCTCGTCGTGCGCGGCGGCGCCGAGACGGACCAGTCCACAGGGCTGCTGCTCGAACGCCTGGCGCAGTCCCTGCTCTACGCCTCCGATGAGAAGGCTGAAGGCGCCACGGCGTTCCTCGAGAAGCGCCGCGCGCGATTCCGCGCCGAGGAGTGACGTCCACAGCCTGATCGATGATCCCGTGACCAACCCGGGACAGTTTCCAAGCACTTCAGCGAAGCATCTCAAGGAGCAGACATGACGCCCGATTCGACCATCGACACCATCGACGACGTCCTCGTCGTCGGAGCTGGGGCCATGGGAACGCAGATCGGGGCGGCCTTCGCCCTGGCCGGCTACACCGTGACCACAGGCGACCTCGCCGCCGAAGCTCTTGACCAGTCGCGGGATGAGGCGCAGCGGCGCCTCCGACGACTGGCCGAGAAGGGGGCCTTCAGCAGCGAGGAGGTCGACTCCGCGCTGGAGCGGATGACGTATACGACGGACTCCCTCGAGGCGGCTCGGACGACCGACTTCGTGCTCGAAGCCGCCGTGGAACGGATCGACATCAAACGAGAGCTGTTCGCCGCTCTCGACGAAGCCGCCCCGGAACATGTGATCCTGGCGACCAACTCCTCGACCATCCCTTCGTCTCTGCTCATGGATGCCACAGCCAGGCCCGACCGGGTGTGCAACATGCACTTCTTCAACCCGGCGCTGGTGATGAACTGCGTCGAGGTGGTGCGCAACCCACAGACCTCGGACGCGACTGTGGAGGCGGCGCTTGGGATGGTGGACCGGCTCGGGAAGCAGCCTGTCCGGTTGAACAAGGAGATCCCGGGGTTCGTCGCCAACCGTCTGCTGGGTGCACTGCGGAACGAGGCTCTGCGGCTGGAGGCCGACGGCGTGGCGAGCTACCAGGACATCGATGTGGCCGCCCGGACAGCCCTGGGCCACCCCATGGGTCCGTTCGAGCTCATGGACCTGGTGGGGATCGACGTGTCGTATCTGATCCGACTCTCCGAGTACGAGCAGAGCGGAGACCCGGCAGATCTGCCGCACCCGTCGGTGCAGAAGCTCTATGAGCAGGGCCGCTATGGACGCAAGAACGGCCGTGGCTGGTATGAGTACACAGGCTGAGCAGCCCCGACGTCGAACAGACATGAGAAGAAGAGGAAGAGAGACGACATGAGTCGATTCGATGACTTGGGTGTTCTGGAGGAGATCTTCGGTCGCCGAGGCACAGGCCCGCTCGCCGGGGTCGTGGTGGCGGATCTCAGCCGCGTGCTTGCAGGGCCCTACGCCACGATGCTCCTCGCCGATATGGGCGCGACCGTCATCAAGGTGGAATCCACCACCGGGGACGACGCCCGCGCATGGGTTCCTCCGCACCGGGACGGGGAGAGCACGTTCTTCCTCTCGGTCAACCGCAACAAGCAATCCATCTCCTTGGACTTCTCGGACCCGGCACAGCTCAAGGTCGTGGAGCGGATCATCGCCCGGGCCGATGTGTTGGTGGAGAACTTCAAGCCCGGCGGACTCAGGCGCTACGGACTCGACTACGAGAGCGTCAGCGCGTGGCGTCCTGATCTCGTCTATGCCTCCATCACCGGTTTCGGCACCGCGGGTGGAGCCGATCTTCCCGGCTACGACCTGCTTGCCCAGGCGCTTTCGGGGATGATGAGCCTCACCGGCAGCGAATCCGGCGAACCCTACCGCGCGGGCGTGGCGCTCTTCGACGTGATCACCGGACTCCACGCGGTCTCCGGCATCCTGGGGGCATTCCATGAGCGTCAGGGTTCCGGGACCGGGCAGCACGTCGAGCTCAACCTGTTGACCTCGGCGCTCTCGGGGCTGGTCAACCAGTCCGCCGCCTACGTGGCCGGCGGCAGCGTCCCGACTCGCATGGGCAACGAGCACCCGAGCCTGTATCCCTATGAGCCGTTCCCCACTCAGGACAAGAACATGGTGATCGCCGTGGGCAACAACGGGCAGTTCACCCGCCTGTGCCAGTGCCTCGGGGCCCCCGAGCTCGCTGTGGATGAGCGCTTCGCCACCGTGGGGGCTCGAAACGCCAACCGCGTGGAGCTGCGTCAGCTCCTGATCGACGGACTCAGCACGCGCAACGCCGCCGACTGGTTCGAACGACTCAAGGCGGCACAGGTGCCCTGCGCGCCGATCCTCGGGGTGGACGAAGGTGTTCATTTCGCCGAAGGCCTCGGCTTGGAGCCGGTGGTCATGGCCGGTTCCGGAGAGCGGAAGATCCCCACGGTCCGACATCCGGTGGACTTCAGCCGAACTCCGGTCGACTACACCCATGCTCCGCCCCGCCTCGATGGCGACCGAGATCGGGTGATGGCGTGGCTTGAGCGCGTCGAGCCTGAAGTGCGGAAAGCCTCATGAGCGCCGTCCACCACGTCGTGCTACCCGTTCGCTGGTCGGATCAGGACCTCAACGGGCACGTCAACAACGCCCGTGTGGTGACCCTGATCGAGGAGGCGCGGATATCTGCGATCACCTCCTGGTTGGGCGAGGACGGCATTCCTGACCCAGCCCGGCCGCGGGTGGTCGTCTCCCTCACCGTCGACTACCTGCGCCCACTGGACCATGGACCGGAGCTGACGGCGCGTGTCTGGGTCGCTGCGATCGGCCGTTCCTCCTACACGGTGGACTACGAGCTGGTCCAGTACGACGAGATCGCGGTCCGTGCTCGGACAGTGCTCGTCCAGACAGACCCCGCCTCAGGACGGTCCGCCCCGCTTCCCGAGCGCCTGAGCCGCACGCTCACCCAGATCCTCACCCCAGAGTCGAAGCCGGTTCCGCCCGGGGCTGAGCCCGGCGCCTCGACCGAACAGCAGTGAACGCACGAACCCACCACCAGGCCGGGTCCACCGACCCGTCGACGAAAGGACCGACCATGACCGCAACCACATCGACCCGGAGCGCACCCGCAGCGGCCACCGGCACCACCACCGACGCCGACTACTTCCGTCTCGACGACGATCTCAGCCCAGAGGAGATCGCCGTCCGAGACAAGGTGCGGTCCTTCGCCGAGCTGCAGGTGCTGCCAGTCATCAACGACTACTGGGAGCGGGCTGAGTTTCCCTGGGAGCTGGTGCCCGGATTGGCAGAGCTAGGCATCATCGGCACCACCATTCAGGGCTACGGCTGCCCTGGAATGAGCAGGAAGGCCGCCGGACTGGTGGCTCGTGAGATGGCCCGCGCCGACGGCAGCATCAATACGTTCATCGGAGTGCACGCCAACCTGTGCATGGGCACCTTGAACATGCTCGGCAGCGAGACGCAGAAGGCGCGCTGGCTGCCGGAGATGGCACAGCTGAAGAAGACCGGTGCGTTCGCGCTGACCGAACCCGACCACGGCTCCGACTCTGTCGCGCTGGAGACCAGCGCCCGCCGCGAGGGTGACACGTGGGTGATCGACGGGCACAAGCGCTGGATCGGCAACGGGGATGCTGCCGACGTCGTCGTCGTGTTCGCACGCAACGTCGAGGACGGGAAGGTCAACGCGTTCGTCGTGGAGAAAGACGAGAACAACGACTACCCCGCCGGATACGCGCCCGAACGCATCACAGGCAAGGTGGGTAAGCGGGCCATCCAGCAGGCTGACATCTTGATCAAGGATCTGCGGGTCCCGGACGAGAACCGACTCACCGGATGCAACTCGTTCAAGGACGTGTCTCGGGTGCTCCAGGCAACCCGCGGAGGCGCCTCCTGGGAAGCGGTGGGCCACGCGATGGCGACCTTCGAGATCGCCGCTGACTACGCGTCCAGACGCAAGCAGTTCGGCAACGTCATCGGGGGCTATCAGCTCGTGCAGTCCCGGCTGGCCAACATGCTCAGCGAACTCACCACGATGCAGCTGTTGTGCAACCGGATGGCCGAGCTTGCCGACCGCGGTCAGCTGACCAATGCGCAGGCCTCGATGGTGAAGATGGCGACTGCTCAGAAGGGAAAGTGGATCTGCAACGAGGCCCGGGATCTGCTCGCCGGCAACGGTCTCCTGCTGGAGAATCACGTGGCCCGGCACATGACCGATATGGAGGTCGTCTCCACCTATGAAGGTACCGACGCCATCCAGTCCCTGCTCGTAGGACGAGACATCACCGGGATCTCCGCCTTCAAGTGAAAAGCCCAGACAACCTGACCTCACGACAGATGGGAAGAGACAGTGACGGAAGCATTCTTGGTCGGCGGTTCCCGCACCCCGACGGGCAACTACGGCGGCGCGCTGGCCAGCGTCCGCCCGGACGACCTGGCCGCCCTGGTGATCCAGCACACGGTGGCTGAGGCGGGCATCGACCCTCACGACGTCGACGAGGTCATCCTCGGCTGTGCCAACGGTGCCGGGGAAGACAACCGCAACGTCGCCCGCATGGCCTGGCTGCTGGCAGGCTTCCCCGACACCGTTCCGGGGATCACCGTCAACCGGCTGTGCGCCTCCAGCCTGTCGGCGATCATCACGGCCTCACACATGATCAAGTCCGGGGCGGCTGACCTTGTCATCGCTGGTGGTGTCGAGTCCATGTCCCGTGCCCCATGGGTCATCGAGAAGCCGACCGCAGCCTTCGCAAAGCCCGGGGAGGTCTTCGACACCTCAATCGGCTGGAGGTTCACAAATCCAGAGTTCAAGAAGATCGACAAGTTGACCTACTCGATGCCCGAGACCGCCGAGGAGGTCGCGGTCGTGGACGGCATCACCCGGGAGGATGCAGACGCGTTCGCCGTCGCCTCCCACGAGCGCGCCATCGCCGCGAGCGACGCCGGTCGCTTCACGCAGGAGATCGTTCCCGTCACCGTGAAGGGTCGCAAGGGCGCCGAGACGGTCGTAGTCGCCGATGAGGGACCCCGCGCGGGCACCACCCCCCGAGGTCCTCGCGCGTCTGCGTCCCGTGGTCAAGACCGACGGGATCGTCACGGCCGGGAACTCTTCCTCCCTCAATGACGGCGCCTCGGCGATACTGGTCGCCTCGGAGCGGGCCATCAAGAAGTATGGCCTTGCCGCTCGAGCGCGGATCGTGGACGGCGCCTCGGCCGGGGTGGCCCCTCATCTCATGGGACTCGGACCGGTTCCGGCCACCAACAAGGTGCTCGAGCGCAGCGGCTACTCCATCGACGACCTCGGCGCCGTCGAACTGAACGAGGCCTTTGCCACCCAGTCATTGGCCTGCATCAGGCGCCTCGGGCTCGATGCCGGGACCGTGAACAACGACGGCGGCGCAATCGCCCTCGGTCACGCCCTGGGCTCGTCAGGGTCCAGGATCACCACCACTCTGCTGGGGCGCATGGAGCGTGAATCCGCAACGATGGGCCTGGTCACGATGTGTGTCGGCGTCGGCCAGGGCACGGCGATGCTCGTGGAAAAGACCTGATGAGCGCTGCGGTCCCATCAGCGGTCGGAGTTCTCGGGGGAGGCCGCATGGGGGCAGGGATCGCCCACTCCTTCCTGCTCGCCGGCGCTCGGGTGACGATCGTCGAACGAGACCTGGAGTCTGCACGAGCGGCCAAGGAGCGAGTCGAGCGGGACATCTCGAGATCGCTTGAGCGAGGCTCGGTGGAGGGGGGTTTCCAGGAACTGGCCGGACGCCTCAGGACGAGCGTGGACCATGCTGATCTTGCGCAGGCGGAGCTGGTTGTTGAAGCCGTCCCAGAATCCTGGGCACTGAAGATCTCTGCCCTGCAGGACGTCGAGCGGCATCTCTCGGGGACGGCCTGGCTGGCCACGAACACATCCTCTCTGTCCGTGGATGACCTCGCTGGGCAGCTATCGAACCCCGAACGGTTCTGCGGCCTCCACTTCTTCAATCCGGTCCCCGCCTCGAAGCTTGTCGAGGTCGTGCTCTCGAAGCACACGCACCAGGAACTCCGCGATCTGTCGGTGCGATGGGTGGAGGGGTTGGGCAAGACTCCGGTGGTGGTTCACGACTCGCCCGGTTTCGCATCCTCGCGTCTTGGACTGGTGATCGCCCTCGAAGCGATTCGGATGGTCGAGGAAGGCGTTGCCTCGCCTGAAAGCATCGATGACGCGATGGTGCTGGGCTACAGGTTCCCGATCGGTCCACTTGCTCTGACCGACGTCGTTGGCCTGGATGTGCGCCTGGGAATCGCGGAGTACCTCGAGTCCAAGCTGGGGGACCGGTTCACCCCACCGCCGCTCATGCGGGCGATGGTCGCCAGAAATGAACTGGGACGCAAGACCGGCAGAGGCTTCTACAGCTACGGCGAGTAGCCCCGCGAGGAGGCGCCCTCATGATCGCCGCTGCGGCGGACCCACAGACGGGGCTGAGGCGGATTCTGGGTCCAGCGTGTCGGGCGGGGGGAAGACGGACTTGGAGATGTCGACGACGGCACGCAGGCCCGGACTGACGTCGTCGCGTCGCCAGATGAGCCGGACCTCCACTGGTTTCTGCCGGTTTCGCAACGGTCTGTAGACCACGCCACGGGAAGGAACATGGTCGCGCACGCTTGAAAGGGTGAGGGCGATCCCCATCTCCGCGCCGACAAGCACGACGAGAGTCCCGGAGTCCGGTGCCACCTGCACGATTCGCGGCACGAAGCCCGCGTCTACGCCGAGTGCGTTGAGTCGATTCGGCAGGGTTGCCCCCGCGCCGCCAGGAAGGACCAGCCATGACTCATCGACAAGGTCTTCAGCTGCCACGGTGTCCTGACCTGCGAGACGGTGGTTCTCCGGGAGTGCGATCAGCAGCTCTTCCACACCGACGACACGGGAGCTGATCTCGGCGGGCAGGAAGTCCCAGCGGCCAATGACCAGGTCCAGGGAACGGTCCAGAACCTTCTGCAGGCCCAGGTGTGAAAACTCCGAACTGTAGAGCTTCAGAGAGATCCCTGGACGTTGCCTCCGGATCTGACGTGCGAGTTCCCCCACTGCCTGGTTGACTGATGCGCCGGCGAAACCCAGCCGGGCGCCCCCCACCTCACCCTTCTGTGATTTCACGACTACATCCTTGATCCGCTGCGAGAGCATGAGCAGTTCGCGAGCAGGTTGCAGGATCGCTTCACCCTCTGGCGTCAGGGTCACATTTCGAGTGTCACGTTCGAAAAGCTTGGCTCCCAGCTCGGTCTCCAACTGGTGGATGAGCCGACTGAGCGGCGGTTGGGCCATGTGCAGCCGCTTGGCGGCTCGACCGAAGTGCAGCTCCTCCGCGACGGTGAGAAACGCTCGAGCTTTGTGAACCTCCATTCGGCCATGCTAGTCCGCAAGCGAACAGCTGCCATAGTGATTCGTCCGGTCGTCCGTCGTCACTGGTTCTGGCCGCTGCCAGCATCAGTGTGATTGGACTCGGCAAGCGCCTCGCCCATGGCCGTTCCCTGAACCTTCGCCTGCAGGATCGATCCCAGGTCGATGCCGGTGGCTGCTTCGACCCGTTTGAACACCCCGGCCAGTGCCACGGAGGCCTCGCCGTCGAAGTGTTTGGAGGCGCCTGATTCGCCGGAGCCGCCGATCAGTGTCATCGAGCCGATGTTGGCATAGCCGGCGGCGAAGGAGTCCATGAGCTGTGGGAGCACCGCGAGGGCCTCGCGAGCCAGCACGGCCTCCTGGTTCTCGCGCAGTGCTTCTGCCTCGGCGCGGATGGCGGCGGCCTTGGCCTCGCCCTCTTCGCGGATCGCGGTGGCCTCGGCCTCGGAGCGCTTCAGCCGTGCCCGAGCCTCGGACTCGGCGACGAGTGCTTCGGCCTCAGCAGCCTTGGTGCGCTGGTAGGCCTCGGCGTCGGCGCGCTTCTGCTGCTTGTACAGATCCGCATCGGCCACGCGCTTGACCTCGGCGTCGAGCTCGGCCTGCCGGTTCTCGGCTCGCTGGCCGAGCACCTCCTGCCGAGCCTTCTCGCCCGCCAGAGCTTCGGCCTGCTCGGCCTGGGCGCGGGCCTGGCCCACCCGTGAGGTGGCAGCGGCCTTGTTCGAGTCGTATTCCGTCTCCTCGACCAGGTTCTGCTCGCTGTTGAAGATGCGCTCCTTGGCGATCGCGCGCTCGGCGTTGGTCGCAGCGATCTCAGCGGCCTGGCGCTTGGCCTCGATCTCCGGGGCGCCCAGGGATGCGATGTAGCCCGAGTCGTCGGTGATCTCCCGGATCTGGAAGGAGTCCAGCAACAGGCCCTGGGTCAGCAGCTCCGGAGAGATCGACCTTGAGATCTCGTCGGAGAACTTCTGTCGATCCCGCATCAGCTGGATGACGGTCTGCTGGGCCATCAGGCCGCGCAGCGCACCTTCGAGCTGGTCCTGGGTGTACTCGACCACGGCGTCGTCCTGGGAGGCGAAGCGCTCCGAGGCAGCCTTGACGTCTTCGACAGCACTGCCGATCTTGACCAGCGCCACGGCCTCGGCCTTGATCGTCACGTTGTCATGGCTCTGGGCGGTGACCGTCATCAGCACCTGGCGGGAGCGCAGCGAGATGATCTCGTGGCGCTGCCGGATCGGGTTGACCAGGGCGCGGCCGTTGACGATGACCTGTTTGGGACGCGAGCCCGGAACGTCGGATCGCGAGGACTTGCCGGTGACCACCAGCGCTTCATCGGCCCGGGCGACCTTGGTCCATGCCCGCATGATCAGCAGGGTCACGATGCCGATCAGCACTGCTGCGATCAGCAGGCCGATCACCAGGGCGAACGTGCCGCCGGTTGTCAGGATGTCCATTCGTGAATACCTCTATCTGGGGGAGTGGTCGGAGGTCGGCCGCCGGCGGAGCGGTGTCGAAGCAGCGCTGCTCCGCGGGTGATGCGTCGCGCGGGTGCGGCTGAATCTTCAGGACCATCTGCCCGGCGGTGATGAGAAGAGCGAGCATCGACACCGGGAATGGACCCTAGGAAGGCTTGCTGACAAGCCGAGATGAACCGGATGTGATCCCGGGTGTGAGCTGACGCTAACCTGAACAAAACATCGGGGTCAACAGGTTTTGGCACTATGTCGTGGCATGTCTGAGGGGCGGAATGTGCCGGATGAGCGCGGATGCCTGTCAGCTCGCGGATCCGATCCGTTGCCTCACGCACATAAAGTGACGGCCGCGACAGGCCGCGCGAGGCCGCGACGGGGCGCGAGAGGGCGCGCGAGGCCGAGACAGGTGCGGGTGAGGCCGTGACGGGGGCGGGGGAGACCACCGCAGGCGGCGGGGCTGGCTCTCAGTCCGCGGCCCGGCGGCGGTCAGCGCGGCTCAGGCGCTCGCAGTCCGCCGAGGATGATCTGTTTCACGGTCTCGGCCAGGGCCGCGTCCGGAGCGCCGCCGACCGGTCGGTACCAGTCCACGATCGAGTTGATGGTGCCCATGGCCAGGCGCGAGGCGGTCCGGGCGTCGATGTCCTGGCGCAGGTCGCCGTCGCTCTGGGCCTGCCGGATCAGCTCGGCGATGCGCAGCGTGATCTCACGGCGACGCTGCAGCGCCTTGACCTCCATCTCGGAGTTCCCGCGCAGCCGCAGCAGCAGCGTGACATAGGGCAATGAAGTGGTCAGCACCTTCACCGATTCACTCAGGATCATCTCCAGCTCGGCCAGAGCGGAGGCGTCCAGCGCCTCCGCCTCGGTGACCACCCGCTCCAGCTCGGCCAGCGAACGGTTCAGCGCGATGTCGAGGATCTCTTCCTTGGAGCTGACATGGTGATAGATCGCTGACTTGGAGATGCCCAGCTCCCGGGAGAGCGCGCCCATCGAGGTCGCCTCATAGCCGTGACGGTTGAAGGTCTCGACACAGACGGTGATGAGCCCCTCACGGTCATAGCCGGGGCGGCCCCGGCGGGAGGCGGACGCCGTCGTCGAAGTGGAGGTCATGACTCCACACTAGTCGCGGGACTATCGGGGTCGCTGATCATAGATTCGGCGCAGCTTGCCCGAGGAGCGGGCCAGAGACCCGGGCTCCTCCACGCTGATCTTGCAGCTGGAGCCGACCTTGACCTTGATCTGACGGGCCAGCTCGGCACCCGCCGTCTCGGCGTCCGCCGCGGAGGTCTCCGGGCGGCGTTCGATGTGCACGGTCATCTCATCCATCTTGCCCGGCCGGGCCAGGCGCAGCTGGAAGTGCGGTGAGAGTTCCTTGATCTCCAGGGCGATCTCCTCGATCTGGGAGGGGAAGAGGTTGACCCCGCGCAGGATGATCATGTCGTCGCTGCGCCCGGTGATCCGCCCCATTCGGCGGTGCCCCGGTCGTTCCGAGCCTGGCAGCAGCCGGGTCAGGTCGTGGGTGCGGTAGCGGATGATCGGCAGCGCCTGCTTGGTCAGCGTGGTGAAGACCAGTTCGCCGTGCTCACCGGTGCGCAGCACCTCTTCGCTGATCGGGTCGATGATCTCCGGTCGGAAGTGGTCTTCCCAGATGGTGGAGCCGTCCTGGCGCTCCACCGATTCACCGGCGACGCCGGGGCCCATCACCTCGGAGAGCCCGTAGATGTCGCAGGCCTTCAATGCGAAGGTCTGCTCGATCTCATGGCGCATCTTGTCCGTCCACGGTTCGGCACCGAGGACGGCGACCTCCAGGGAGGTCTCCCGCGGGTCCACCCCGGCGGCGCGGAAGGCGTCGGCCAGGGCCAACAGGTAGGTCGGGGTGCACAGGATCACCCGAGGCTTGAAGTCTTGGATGAGCTGGACCTGCTTCTCGCTCTGGCCCCCCGACATCGGGATCACGGTCGCCTTGAGCTTCTCGATCCCGTAGTGGGCGCCCAGGCCGCCGGTGAAGAGCCCGTAGCCGTAGGCATTGTGCACCAGGTCTCCCGGGCGGACCCCGGAGTAGCGCAGGCAGCGAGCCAGCAGGGTCGCCCAGTTCTCGATGTCCGCATCGGTGTAGCCGACCACCGTGGGTCGCCCGGTGGTGCCGGAGGATGCGTGCACCCGGCGGATCTGCTCCATGGGCACGGCGAAGGCCTTGAACGGGTAAGCCGCACGCAGGAATTCCTTGTCCGTGAACGGGAACTTCGCAAGGTCCTCCAGCGTCTGCAGGTCCTCCGGGCCGACGCCGTGGGCGTCATAGAGCTCACGGTAGGCCGCGACGTTGTCGTAGGCGTGGCGCAGGGTCTGCTGCAGCCGGGTGAGCTGGAGCGCCTCGATCTCCTCGCGACTCATCAGCTCCTGGGCATCGGGCAGTCCGGGGTCGGTGGCGGGGATCGCGGCGGTTTCGGTGTTCAAGATGCTCATCGGGTCACTTCTTTCCGGGGGAGGCGATGGTGCGCGAGCGACCGCGGAAGACGCCGAGCAGGTCGTCTCCGCGAGTGATTAGCACGTCGTAGACGCCGCTGCGTCCGGTGCTCGCCACTTCGGTCGCCTCGGCGGTGATCGTCTCGCCGAGCAGGGCAGGCTTCAGGAAGTTGATGTCGACCCCGGAGGCCACGGTGATGGTGCCCTCGTCGAGGCTCGGATGGTTGCAGGCCATGGCGAAGCAGGTGTCTGCCAGGGCGAAGAGCATTCCCCCGTGGGCGATGTCGAAGCCGTTGGTCATGTCTTCGCGGATCTCCATGCTGATCCGGGCGTGGCCCGGGTCTGCGGTGAGCACCTCGATGCCGAGCGCCTGTGAGGCCCGGTCATTCTCCAGCATTCGGTGCCGCGGGCGATCCGTGGGGCGCGAGTCAAGGCTCTCGGGGGCGAGCTGGGCGGACTCAGTCATCGGTGCTCCTCATCGCATTTCCAGACCGAATGGTCAGTAAGTAAACTCAAGCACCGGAGTGGATGTGATGTCAAGCACAGATAGCAGTGGTCCACCTGCTGGCCCCACCGGGCAGCACCATGACTCAGCGTGGCTGGGGTCGGAACCGAACCGGCCGGGGGCTCCTACTGGCGCAGCGCGTCGGTGTAGCCCGAACGGAAATCCGGGTGCAGCACCTCGCCGAGCAGACCATGCAGCACCGACCCGTCCAGGGCTTTGCCGTGGCCCGCGCGCAGCAGCGCGGAATCGAACAGGGCGTCGGTGCGCTGGCGGACCGGCGAGTTCGAGGGCAGCGAGTCCAGCACCGCGGGATCCAGTCGCGGATCGCTCCACGGTCGGGGAAGTTCCAGCTGGTCGGCCATCCAGTTGTGCACCACGCCCAGGGGCACCGGGAGCTCATCCACGCCCAGCACCAGCTCCGGCGGGGCCGTGGAGGTCAAGAGCTCGACGGCGGCGCGCGCGGCGTCCTCGGAATGGACTCGGTTTGAGATCCTCCAGGCCTCATGGGTGTCCTGACCTGCGGACTCACCCACCGAACCGGAGCGCAGCTGCTTGATCAGGCGGTCCCGGCCCGGTCCGTAGATCCCGGCCAGGCGCAGGATGCCGCTGCGTGAGCGCCCCGAGGACTCGGCGCCGGCGCTCCGCCACTGCTCCAGCAGCGCCTCGGTGCGGGCCAGGATCTCACCGGTCGGGCTGGCGGGGGTGCGCGCGGCGGACTCGTCCAGCCGTCCTGCGGCGTCGCCGAGGACCGAGGTGGAGGAGACCAGGAGCACCTGCACCGTCTCGGCGAGACCTGCCTGCGTGATCCGCTCCAGCACTCGTTCGAGTCCCCGGAGGTAGACCTGCTCGTAACGCTGCGGGTCACGGCTTCCGGCGGCGGGGGAGAAGACCACTGCCGTGGTGTCGGAGGGCAACGTCGGGATGCTGGACTCCTCGGTGAGGTCCATGGCCGCGCCGTCGAAGGCCGCAGGCAGGCGCTCCGGACTGCGTCGCCAGCCCGAGACGCTCCAGCCGCGCTCGAGAAGCCGGTGTCCGATCCGGGTGCCCACATCGCCGCATCCCACCAACACGGCACGCGGCACTGAGGAGTCGGCGGGCAGCGGGGCGGCGGAGGAAGTCATGGTCCGAGCCTAACGATTTCCCGCAGGATACGGTGATCAGTGCTGGTCACAAGTCGAGATGACAGCAGATGCCCACCCCGACCCCTGAGAAGAGCGCCGGACGATGAGCCCCAGAGACGCATTCCTGCCCACCGCGGCGATCGCCGCAGCGCTGGCCCTGAGCAGCTGCGGTTCCCCGGAGGACGAGCTGCCCCAGGACGATCCGACGCAGCAGAGCGCAGGTCAGGCTGAGGAATCGGCAGAGCCCACCGAGTCAGCTGAGGCGGATGGCTCTGCCGAACCGAGCAGTGGCGCCGATGCAGACGAGTCTGAGCAGCCAGCCGTGGACGAGGGCGTCAGCGATCCCGAGACCGACGAGCCCGACGCCGACGCGGGGGAGACCGACGATCCCGACACCGACGAGGCCGACACCGACGAGGCGTCCGAAGAGGAGGCCCCCGAGGCGGCCGACCTCAGCGATTTCAGCACACAGCCCCAGCCCAGCGAGGACTACGCGGACTTCATGCTCGACGTCAGCCATGACACGGTTCAGGTGCTCAGCGAGATCCGGCTCGGCTCGCATGCGGGCTATGAGCGGATCGTGCTGGAATACGCTCTGGACACCGGCCTGGCGCACCAGGCCCAGTACATCGAGACGGGTGAGCAGGGAACGGGCTTCACCGAGGTGCAGGACGGCGCGGTGGAGGCGATGCTGCTGATCGACGTGCTCGGCACCACCGGAGGCCCCGACGCCGAGGCCGCCGCCTGGAGCGAGGCCTGGAGTCCCGAGTCCGACGCGGCGATGGTGCGCGAGATTCAGCCTGGGGAGCTGGCAGGCGGGGAGAGCCAGGTGCTGATCAGCCTCGATCAGCAGCGCGACTTCCGGGTCCAGCAGCTGACGGATCCGGTGCGCATCGTGGTGGACATCGCCCACAGGTAGATCCCGACGCCCCGTACCGGCCGGGAGGCCGACGCAGAAGAACCCCCGCCAGGACTGCTCCCGACGGGGGTTCTTCTTCACAAAAAGGGCGGAGGCGGGGAGATTTGAACTCCCGGTCCGCTTTGAGGCGGACACTTCATTAGCAGTGAAGCCCATTCGGCCGCTCTGGCACGCCTCCTGTGCCCACGAATCCGGCGAACCGTTCTCATGCGCCCGTCTAGACTAGCGGTTCGTCCAGGAAACTGACAAAGCGCGCGCTCGCAGTACCCTGGTCGGAACCCGACACTCGAAGAATCCATCAGGAGAATCCGCCGCCCATGCCCCGCCAGACCGAGGATCGCAGCGTCGCGCTGATCGGCGCCGGACCCCGCGGCACCTCGTTCCTGGAGCGGCTGCTCGCCGCGCTGGAACACGGCACGGCCGCTGCCCGGACGCCCCGGCTGCGCATCCTGATCATCGATCCGGCACCGCATGGTCCCGGCCGCGTGTGGAATCCGCAGCAGTCGCCGCTGTACCTGATGAACACCCCTGCCAGCTTTCCTACCGCGGCGCCAGCCGGTGCGACCCAGGTCCAGCTGCCGGCGTCCTCGGTGTCCCGTTCCTTCGCGCAGTGGCGTCACGAGCACGAGGCCGAGGAGACCGCCACCTCGGTGCGCGCCGACAGCTTCGAGCCCCCGGTCCTGAGAGGGATCGACCACGGCGGGACCGACACCGACTACCCGACCCGCGCCGCCTACGGGCAGTACCTGAGCTGGCTTCATGCCGAGGTCTGCGCCGGCCTGGAGCGTCAGCCCGGGATCACCGTGGAGCACCTCAGCGCCGAGGTCACCGAGCTGCAGCGCGCCGACGCCGGGTACCAGCTGATGCTCAGCCCCGCCGGCGCGGCCAGCCCGCTCGGCGATGTTCAGAACGGCGAGGCTCAGATCCGTGATGAACCGCTCAGGGTCGATCAGGTGGTGCTGGCGCTGGGACACATCCCGGCCGGATTGAATGAATCCGGGGAGCACTTCACCGAGGTCGCCGAACAGCTCGGACTGCACTACCAGCCGCCGGCGATTCCCACCGAGGTGGACTACTACTCGCTGCCCGCGGGGGAGAACGTCCTGGTCCGGGGGATGGGGTTGAACTTCTTCGACCTGATGATCCAAGCCAGCGTCGGCCGTGGAGGAGTGTTCCATGAACACGCCGACCGTCCGGCCGGGCAGCGGTTGGAGTACCTCGCCACGGGGGATGAGCCGCATCTGGTCGCCGGGTCGCGGCGCGGCACCCCGTACCGGGCCAAGTCCACTGCGCTCACCGAGTCGCCGGGCTTCGCCCCGGTGGGGATCACGCTGCACCACTTGAATCCTGTGGCGGTGGCGGAGGCTGAACGGCGCCACGACCTGCTCGACTTCTCCGCCCACCTGTGGCCGCTGATCCAGCGCGATGTGCTGCGCACCTACTACCGGACTCTGGTGGAGCTCGCTCCGCAGCTCTTTGGCCCGGAGTTCTCCAGCGCGCTGGATGAGCTGCTCGCGGACGCCCATCTCGGTGAGGCCGTGCTGCAGACCCGCGGCCAGCGGCTGCTGCGCGAGCTCGCTCCTGACGTGCTCTGGTTCGACATCCGCTCGCTCGGCAGGCCCTTCGGCGGGCTGACCTTCGAATCCGCCGAGCAGTACCAGGAGCACATGAGCGCCTATCTCGAGGACGACGCCGCGACCTCCGCTGCCGGGGTGCGCAGCCCGGTGAAGATGGCGATCGGCGCGCTGCACCTGGCCCGGATGGAGGTCAAGGCGCTGATCAGTCAGGGCCGGGTGTCCCAGTCCAGCCAGATCAGCGAGATCGAGGGCTGGTTCGAATCTCTGGTGGAGGGCCTGGCCAGCGGTCCGCCGCTGCAACGGATCGAGGAGCTCGCCGCGCTCACCCGGGCCGGAGTCGTCGAGTTCCTCGGACCGGAGCCGATCTTCGACGTGGACCGAGAGACCGGGTTCTACACGGCTGAATCTCCGGCGGTCGCCGCCCCGGCCTACCAGGGGCGCTGGCTGCTCGAGGCGATGATGCCCGCGAATCGTGTCCAGCTCTCCCGGTCACCCCTGGTGGCAGGACTGCTGCGCGGGGGTCTTGCCCGGCCGCGGGAACTTGTCGACGCCTCGGGGGCGCCAAGGGCAGGCAAGGGCTTCGACGTGACCACCGTCCCGCATCGACTGATCCCGATGGACCGCGCCGAGCCGGAGGAGATCTACGTGCTCGGCCTGCAGCTCAGCTCGGTCCAATGGGGCACCGCTATCGCTGCCGAGGCCGGCGGGGACGTGGACTCCTCGGCCCGATCGCTCGCGGACGCAGACGCCGCGGCCCGCGCGATCCTCATCGGTCCGGGCTGCGCGGCTACAGGATCGCCCGCCCAGGATTGAGCCTGTGCTCCGGGTCGAACACGTCCTTGATCCGGCGCTGCACCGCGATGACCTCCTCGGACTGCTCCCAGTCCAGCCAGCGCAGCTTATAGGTGCCGATCCCGTGCTCTCCGCTGATGGTCCCGCCCATCTCCAGCGCGAGCCGAACCGAGCCGTCCAGCGCCGCATTCAGCCGCAGCATGGCCGATGCCGCAGGATCATCCGCTGCGGGATCGACCGTCACTGAGGTGCCCTCGGGCCGAGCGGCGGAGGCGGCGTCGTCGTTGGCTGTGGTCTCGGGGGCGGTGCCGGGGCTCAGCTCGGCGCTGGGGACGCTGAAGGTGGGATGCAGGTTGCCGTCTCCGGCGTGCGCGACCACCTTGAGCTGGACCTGGTGCTCCTCGGCAAGGCCTTCGATGGCGCGGATGTAGTCCACCAGCTTCGAGCGCGGGACTGCGACATCCTCACCCACGCGCACCTCGGTGACGACCCCGTCGCCGCGGGCGTGCCGACGCAGCTCGATCAGCCGCTCGGACTCGGTGGAGCCGGGGTCGCTGACCAACGCGCCGAGGCCGCGCAGCACCTCGCGGATGATCTCGGCCTCGATGGCCGCACCGTGGCCATCGGTCTGGATCAGCAGCAGCGTGTTGCCGCGCCCCGCCAGATCCGAGCCCTGGGCCTCATCCAGGGCGAGCATGGTGTTGTGGTCCAGCAGCTCGGTGATCGCCGGCTGCACCCGAGCCTTGCCGATCTCCAGGACTCCCTGGGCGGCGGTGGTCAGCTCCTCGAAGAACGCCGCGATGGTCTCGGTGTGCTCACTCAGATGGCGCAGTCGCACGGTGACCCCGACGACGATGCCCAGGGTTCCCTCGGACCCGACGAACAGGCTGGTCAGGTCGTAGCCGGCGACACCTTTGAAGGTGGCCTGGCCGGTATGGATCAATGTGCCGTCGGCGAGGACCACGTCCAGGGCCAGCACCGAGTCCCGAGTCACCCCGTACTTGGCGCAGCGCAGGCCGCCGGCGTTGGTGGCGACGTTGCCTCCGATGGTGGAGATGCGGTAGCTCGCCGGGTCAGGGGCGTACATCAGCCCGTGCTCCGCGGCGGCAGCGTTGAGGTCGGCGTTGATCACGCCTGGTTCGACCACGGCGACCTCGTCCTCCGGCCGCATTGCCAGGATCCGGTTCATCCGGGCCAGGTTCAGCACCACGGATCCCTCGGTGGTGTTCGCCCCGCCGGAGACGGAGGTCCCGGCGCCGCGGGTGATCAGCGCGAACCCGTGTTCGGCCGAGAGTCGCACCAGCTTCTGCACGTCCTGGGTCGATTCAGGGAAGACCACAGCGCGCGGTCGGTGCACCTGCCAGTGCTCCAGCGGCCCCTTGTCCACCGAGTGGGCGTCAAGCTCGGCCGGGTCGGTGCTCAAGGCATGCGACGCAAAGGCGCCGCGCAGGATCATCGGGACGTCAGGGTCAGAAGCGGTCATGGAAGCTGAGTCTAGGTCAGGGTTGACCTCGGGATATGGCCTGGAACACACTGAGGCCCAACGAACGCCCCGGATCGGGGAGAGGCGGGTCTGATGTGCACACGAGTGGTCTACCTGGGCGAACAGGACCGTGTGCTGACCGCCCGGTCCATGGACTGGAACGCCGACCTGGGGACGAATCTGTGGGTCTTCCCGCGCGGTCTCCCGCGGAAGGGAGGAGCCGGGCCGCGCTCGCTGACCTGGACATCTCGCTACGGCAGCGTGATCGCCACCGGCTATGACGTCTCGACCACCGATGGGATCAATGAGTGCGGCCTCGTCGCCAATGCGCTTTGGCTGGTGGAATCGCGCTACCCCAGGCTCGATGACGTCCGGCCGAAGCTCTCCCTCGGCGCGTGGGCCCAGTATGTGCTGGATAGCTGCGCCACCGTGGCGGAGGCGGTGGAAGTATTGGCCCGGGAAGACTTTGCCGTGGTCACCGCCGGGGTGCCAGGGCAGCCGCGCGAGGCGACCATGCACCTGTCGATCTCCGATGCTTCTGGGGACAGCGCGATCTGTGAGTACCTGGACGGGACGCTGCAGATCCACCACGACCGGGCGCACCAGGTGATGACCAATTCGCCGCCCTTCGCGGAACAGCTGGCGGTCGACGCCTACTGGCGCGGGATCGGCGGGACCGTGATGCTGCCGGGCACCAACCGCGCCGCAGACCGCTATGTCCGGGCCAGCTTCTACGTCAACGCGGTGCCCCAGGTCGAGGACCGCACCATCGCGACCGCGGCGGTGTTCGGAGTCATCCGCAACGCCTCGGTCCCCTATGGGATCTCCACCCCGGGGCAGCCGAACATCTCCTCGACCCAGTGGCGCACCGTGGCGGACCACAAGGACCGCCGGTACTACTTCGACTCCGCGCTGCGGCCCAGCGTCATCTGGGTCTCGCTGGACCGGCTCGCGCTCGGCGAAGGCTCCGGGGTCCGCCGTCTGGTGCTCAGCGAGGGGCCGCCCGAGGGTCACGTGGGAGAGGTCAGCGATCTGTTCGAACCGGCCGAGCCGTTCGCGTTCCTCGGTCCTGAGTGACCCGTGCCAGCGTGGGATCCTCCGTCGGTGCGGTTCCCTCGGTCTGACCTCGAGCCGAGGGCCGCGCGTGGGTCCGGACCAGCAGAATGGTCAGAACCGAGCCGATGAACGGTGCCAGGACCATCAGGAACGCGAAGGCGATCTTGGGCGCGAGGTCAAGGCTCTGGTTCCGGACCAGCTCCACCGCGGCCCAGAGGAGAGCCGTGGCGTAGGCGATCGGTATGCCCCACCACGCAATGTCGATCCAGGAGGAGTCGATCACTGGATTAAGCGCAATCACTGCGGGAGATGTCGCAGAAGGCATGAGATGGATATCCAATATTTTGGTTCTCTATTTCGAAAGAAACGCTACATTCTCTCGGGCCGGGAAGCCAGTGACCGTCGGCTTCACGGAGCTGGGGCAGACGGGGTGACCGTCCACTGTGGGGCCTCGGCATCACACGCATCGGGCGCGAGGTCTGCGTCGCACTCCTCCGGGACCGGGTAGCTGATCGACTGCGCAGTGCTTGCCCCGACGAAGACCTCGTCCCCATCGGCGTAGTCCTCCCCGTGGAAGGAGATCCCGGATCCGGTGGGGGATTCCGCAAGGATCTCGGTCGGGAAGAGCGCATGGGGGAGAGTCCAGAGATGGAGCGCCTCGACCCGGCAGCAGCGCCACGGATCCTCGCCCGTCGGGCGCCGAACATGACGAACTGCGAACCCGCCGGACCCACCGCACTTGCACCGGAGCATTCCGCGATGCAGACTTATCCCTAGGTCAAGAGTGCCAGCGCAAAACCCCGGTTTGCTGGCCGGCAACCCTCCAGTTCGCGGTGGGGTGCCCCGGGTGACGACCTGGTTGCGGCAGTCCCGGAGAAGATCCAAGGACTGACCGTGGCAAGCGCGGGCCACACACCAGTGCGGGCCCTTCACCCCAGTCCTCAGGACAGGGCCGTACAGGATTCGGCGCCGGCAACACGCTCACCGGCAGCGACGTTCAGATCCGGTCCAGATCCTGGGCCGCATTGAATGGAGAATCCCTTGAGCCACGAGAACACCTGGCAGTTCGAGACCCAGCAGATCCACGCCGGCGTCGCCCCCGACCCGGTCACCGGAGCACGGGCACTGCCGATCCAACAGACCACCTCCTTCGTCTTCCCGGACACCGCCGCGGCCGCGCGCCGCTTCGGCCTCGAGGAGATCGCCCCGATCTACTCCCGCATCGGGAATCCCACCGTCCAGGCGGTGGAGGACAAGATCGCCGCCCTCGAAGGCGGAGTCGGGGCGCTCGCCGTCGGCTCCGGACAGGCCGCCACCTCGCTGGCACTGCTGAACATCGCCCACGCCGGCAGCCACATCGTCGCATCGCCCACGCTCTACGGCGGCACACAGAACCTCTTCAAGCACACCCTGCCGAAGTTCGGCATCGAGGTCTCCTTCGTGGAGGACCCCGATGACCTCGAGTCCTGGCGCGCCGCCACCCGGGAGAACACGGTGGCCTTCTTCGGCGAAGCCGTGGCGAACCCGCGCGGCGACGTGCTCGACATCGAAGGCGTCGCCTCGGTGGCGCACGAGTTCGGCGCGCCGCTGATCATCGACTCCACCCTGACCACGCCCTACCTGATCCGGCCCTTCGACTTCGGCGCCGACGTCGTGGTGCACTCGGCCACCAAGTTCCTCGGTGGGCACGGCACCGCCATCGCCGGGGTGATCGTGGACTCCGGACGCTTCGACTACTTCGCCCACCCCGAGCACTTCCCCGGCTTCTCCACACCGGATGAGAGCTATCACGGGCTGGTCTTCGGCCGCGATCTCGGATCCGAGGGGATCTTCGGAGTCAATCTCTCCTTCATCCTCAAGGCCCGGGTCCAGCTGCTGCGCGACTTCGGACCGGCGCTGTCCCCGCACAACGCCTTCGAGATCAACCTCGGGCTCGAGACCCTCTCGCTGCGGATCGAGCGCCACGTGGAGAACGCCCAGAAGGTGGCCGAATACCTGGAGGCCCACGACGACGTCCGGCGGGTCTACTACTCCGGGCTGCCCTCCAGCCCCTGCTTCGAACGCGCCAAGAAGTACCTGCCGCGCGGGTCCGGGGCGGTGCTGGCCTTCGAGCTCGCCGGGGGAACAGCCGAGGACGACGCCGCCCAGGCGCGTGCCGGCCAGGCCTTCGTGGACGCGCTTGAGCTGCACTCGCTGGTGGCCAACGTCGGGGACGTCCGTTCCCTGGTGATCCACCCCGCCTCGACCACGCACAGCCAGCTCAGCGCCGCCGAGCAGCGCGCCGCCGGGGTCAAGCCCGGACTGGTCCGGCTCTCCGTGGGCCTGGAACACATCGACGACATCATCGCCGACCTGGCCCAGGGCTTCGAGAAGGCCGCCCAGGCCGCAGCATCTGCGGCATCGGAGCATGCTACAGACACCGCCTCCGAGGCCGGCGCGAACAATGTGACGAAGCAAGAAACCGCAGCGGCGGTCTGAGGCTAGGGTGATCAGGTGCTGAACGACTTTGGGAACCGACCTGCCGGAGCGCTGAAGACCGCTGAGGTCGGCGCGTACACCTTTGAGGCCGGCGGGCGGCTGCCTGACGTCACCCTTGCCTACGAGACCTGGGGCACGCTGAACGAGGACGGCAGCAATGCCATCCTGGTCGCACACGCCCTCACCGGTGACTCCCACGTCGCCGCGACCGCGGCGGACCCTTCCATCGGATGGTGGGAGGGGCTGCTCGGGCCCGGCCGCCCGATCGACACCGAGCGCTGGTTCGTCATCGCCCCGGCCATGGTCGGCGGCTGCTACGGCTCCACCGGACCCGCCTCCCTGGATCCCGAGGGGAAGCCTTATGGCTCCCGATTCCCCTTCGTGACCATTCGCGACTCCGTGCACCTCGAAGCCCGGCTGGCTCAGGCCCTGGGCATCGAAAGGTTCCACACGGTGATCGGCGGATCCATGGGAGGTGCCCGGGCGCTGGAATGGGCCGTGACCTACCCCGAGATGGTCGAAGGCGTGGCCGTCTTCGCCTGCGGGGCGGCCTCCACCGCAGAGCAGATCGCCTTCGGCCAGGCCCAGGTCCTGGCCGTGGAGAATGACCCGCACTTCGCCGGCGGCGACTACTACGCCGGTCCGGCTCCGCAGGCCGGGCTCGGACTGGCCCGGCGGATCGCGCACATCACCTACCGCGCAGAATATGAGCTGGCGGTGCGCTTCGGCCGCTCCGCCCAGGGGTCGGAGGATCCCTTCGGCGCGCCCCAGCGCCGGCGCGGCCGCTATCAGGTGGAGTCCTACCTGGACCACCAGGCCGAGAAGCTTCTGAAGCGTTTCGACCCCAACGCCTACATCGTCCTCGCCGAGGCACTGATGAGCCACGACGTCGGCCGCGGACGCGGGGGAGTGGACGAGGCGCTTGCCGGAGTCACCGCAGTGCCGTTCCTGGCCGCGGTCACCACGGATCGGCTGTACTTCCCAGAGCAGTCCCAGGAGATCGCCGACGCAGTTCCGGGGGAGCATCAGGTGCACATGATCGACTCCCCGATCGGGCACGATGGGTTCCTCACCAGCGCCGAGCAGCTGGGTGACGCCATGCGCGAGACCCTGCGGCTGGGCACCCACACCTCGCTCGCCGCGTCCCTGGCGCACCAGCAGCTCTGATGCACCAGCGGTTCTGATACACCAACAGCTCTGAAACACCAACGGCTCTGAAACATCGGTTTCCGGGGCGTCATTCTGCTGTAACACCTGATCGGGCAGACTGGATCGGGACGAGGAGAGTGATCCATGAGCCTGCCAACCGACCAGCAGTCCAGCACCCGCATCAGCGTGGAGTCCAGCCCCGAGCCCGTCCTGCAGCCCGGCGAGCACCTGCCCGAGGGGGCCCGTTACCTCCCGGCCACCGCGGAGAACATCTTCTGGGGGCGCCTGCCGTGCGCCAGTGACGTTCCGGTGCTGCACATCCAGCCCGGGGAGCAGGTCGTCATCGACACCCTCTCGCATGAAGGCATCCTGGAGGATCAGGGCCGGGACCCCGCCGGATACTTCGCCGGCCACGGCGTCCCGGCCGAGCAGGTGCTCAACGACGCGATCGAGCTGGCCGCCAGCGATCACGCCCGGGACCCGAAGCTCGATGGACCGCATGTGAACACCGGCCCGATCCATGTGGCCGGCGCGCAGCCCGGAGACCTGCTGAAGGTCACCATCGACAAGCTTGAACGCCGGGTGCCCTACGGAATCATCTCCAACCGGCACGGCAAGGGCGCGCTGAACGGGGAGTACCCGCGCGGGGAGGCCAACGTGTCGATCTTCGCCGCCGTGGAGCCCGACGCCGAGGGCGTCCCGCGCGGCTGGATGGCCCCGAAGGCAGGCGCCCCGCGACGGCTGAGCTTCGACCTCGCCCCGTTCTTCGGGACCATCGGGGTGGCCGTGGCCGGCGAGGTCCGGCCGCACTCGGTGCCCCCCGGCGCCCACGGCGGGAACATCGACATCAAGGTGCTCACCGAAGGAACCTCGCTCTACCTCCCGGTCCAGGTGCCCGGCGCGCTGGCCTTCGTCGGGGACCCACACTTCGCCCAGGGCGACGGCGAGGTTGCGCTCACCGCCATGGAAGCCTCGCTGCGCGGACACCTGAGCTTCGAGGTGGTTCCCCGTGAGGAGGCGCTGCGAGCCTTCGGCGAACAGATCGGCCCGCTCGCCGAGACCACCGATCACCTGATCCCCACCGGGATGGATGAGGACCTCGACATCGCGGTGCGCAACTGTGTGCACAACGCGATCGTGCTGCTTCAGGCCCGCTGGGGGCTCGACGCCGAACACGCCTACGCGTATCTCTCCGCGGCCACCGACTTCAACATCTCCCAGGTGGTCGACATCGTCAAGGGCGTCCATGCGAAGGTCTCCGTCAAAGACTTCGCAGGGCTGTGATGGACCGGGTCACGCAGCAATCACCCGCGATGCCCCCGTCCCAGGCCGCGGCAGAGCACCCGATCGACGCGACGGTCTGGCGGGTCGGCGGGGACGCCGGCGCGCCACTGGTGCCCGCCACCGGAACGGGGAGTCTGGACGGGCACACCCTCGCGGTGAAGGACCTCTACGCCGTGGCAGGGCATCGGATCGGCGCCGGGAACCCGAGCTGGCTCGCCGACGCGCCGGTTCAAGACACCACCGCCACCGCGATCACCCAGCTGCTCGACGCCGGCGCCGCGATCGCCGGCATCGCGCAGACCGATGAGCTCGCGCTCTCCCTGGCCGGAACCAACCAGCACTACGGCACCCCGCCCAATCCAGCCGCACCGCAGCGGATCAGCGGCGGGTCCAGCTCCGGCTCCGCATCCGCCGCGGCGCTGGGCCAGGCGAGCATCGGACTGGGCAGCGACACCGGCGGCTCCATCCGGGTGCCCGCCTCCTACCAGGGGCTCTGGGGCATCCGCAGCACCCACGATGCCATCGCCCTGGACGGAGTGCAGCCGCTGGCGCAGAGCTTCGACACCATCGGGTGGATGACCCGCGACGCGGACACCCTCGCCGCCGTCGCACAGGTGCTGCTGCGCCACCCCGCCACTTCTCCAGGTGATCCGGTCCTCAACTCCGAGCCGGCGCTGAAGATCATCCCGACCCTTTTCGACCAGGTGCAGCCGGAGGTCACCGAGGCCGTGCGCGCGGCACTGACCGCCCAGTCCGGCTCCGGAGCTGACGGCAGTGCCGAACGCTCGCCGCAGAGCCCCGGGAGTCCGATCGAAGAGATCGAAGGCGTCACCCCGGAGATGCACGCGGCCTGGTTCGAGGCGTTCCGGATCATTCAGTTCCGCGAGGCCTGGGCCAACCACGGAGAATGGATCGCCCACCACTGGGAGACGATGGCCTCCGACGTCGGCGCCAGGTTCCGGATGGCCAGCGAGCTCACGGCAGACCAGGAGATGCAGGCCCGGGCGCTGGCCGCCGGAGCCCGCCGGATCATCCGCCGCTGGGTCGGCGACGAGATCCTCGCCGTGCCCTCCGCCGCCGGGCCGGCACCGCTTCGTGCGGATGCCGCCTTGGGCGGCACCGTGATCGAAGAGCATCGCCGCAGCACCATGCTGCTGACCTGCCTTGCAGGCCTTGCCGGTCTTCCCGCGGTCAACGTCCCGCTGCGCACCCGCGACCACCTGCCCACCGGCGTCTGCCTGATCGGCCCCGCTGGCAGCGATATCGCGCTGATCCATCGGGCCGCCGCCTTCCATGCCAGAATCCCGGCCCACCAGAGCTATGGGTCCGGAGTCACGGAAACGGAGATCCATGAGACTGACTGAGTTCAACGCCGCGTCGCCCGAGGAGCTCAAGGAGCTGCTCGATGCCTGCGTGCCGATTCCCGCCTGGCGAGCTGCGCTGCTGGCCCGGCGGCCCTACGCGCACGTCGAGCAGCTGACCCAGGTCGCGACCGAGATCGCCCAGGACTGGACCGACCTGGAGGTGGACGCCGCACTGGCCCATCACCCCCGGATCGGCGAGAAGGTCCAGGGCGAGACCCGGGAGGCGCGGGCCTCCCGGCGTGAACAGGGAAGCCTCAGCCAGGACGAGGCCGCGCAGCAGGAATGGATCAGCGCGAACCGGGCCTATGAGGACCGCTTCGACCGGATCTTCCTGATCCGGGCCGCCGGACGCACCCCGGCCCAGATGATGACCCAGCTGCAGCTGCGGCTGCAGAACACCCCCGAGGAAGAGGCCATCATTCGCAGAGGACAGCTGGCCGAGATCGCTGTCGGTCGCCTGGAGCACAGCGTTTCCTGAGGATACGTCCTCGTTTCATGGATGAAACAATAGTTTCAGTACGATGGTTTCCATGAGTTCCAGCCAGATCAATCCGCCCCCGCGGCTGCTGATGGGCCCCGGCCCGATCAATGCCGACCCGCGCGTGCTGCGCGCCATGTCCGCCCAGCTGGTGGGCCAGTACGACCCGGCGATGACCGGGTACATGAACGAGGTCATGGAGCTCTACCGCGGAGTGTTCAAGACTTCCAACGAGGCCACCGTGGTAGTGGACGGCACCTCCCGGGCCGGGATCGAGGCCGCACTGATCTCGCTGATCGAACCGGGAGCCAAGGTGCTGGTCCCGATCTTCGGCCGCTTCGGGCACCTGCTCAAGGAGATCGCCGTGCGCGCCGGGGCCGAGGTGGCCGTCCGCGAGAAGGCCTGGGGCCAGGTCTTCACACCCGAGGAGATCGAACAGGCCATCCTCGAGGAGCAGCCCACCCTGCTCGCGCTGGTCCAGGGCGACACCTCCACGACCATGAACCAGCCGCTTGAGGACATCGGCGCGATCTGCCGAACCCACGGCGTGCTGTTCTACACCGACGTCACGGCCTCCCTGGCCGGCAACGAGTTCCGCGCCGACGACTGGGGGATCGACGCGGTCACCGCCGGGCTGCAGAAATGCCTCGGCGGGCCCTCCGGCTCCGCTCCGATCAGCCTCTCCGATCGCGCGGTGGAGGTCATCCGCTCCCGCCGCCACGTGGAGGAGGGCATCGCCGACGGCACCGAAGGTCGCGGCCGGCGCATCGCCTCGAACTACTTCGACCTGGCGATGATCCTCGACTACTGGGGCCCGCAGCGACTGAACCACCACACCGAGGCCACCTCGATGCTCTACGGCGCCCGCGAATGCGCCCGGCTGCTGCTTCAAGAAGGCATCGACACCGCCATCGCCCGGCATCAGCTCCACGGCGCGGCCATGCTCGCCGGCGTCCAGGGCCTGGGCCTGCAGGTCTTCGGGGACATCGCCCACAAGATGAACAACGTGGTCGCCGTGCGGATCCCGGAGGGGATCGACGGCGATGCGGCCCGCCAGGCGATGCTGCATGACTTCGGGATCGAGATCGGCACCAGCTTCGGTCCGCTGCACGGGAAGGTCTGGCGCATCGGCACCATGGGCTATAACGCCCGCAAGGACGCGGTGCTGCTCACCCTGGCCGCACTGGAACAGGTGCTGCGCGCCGGCGGTGCCCACCTGAACCCGGGCGGAGGAGTTGGCGCGGCCACCGAGGTGTATCAGGACGCCGCGGCCCCCGAGGAGGCCGCCCGATGAGCCGTGACCCTGTCATGACGAGCGACGCCGCGGCCGCGCTGATTATGGCCCGCTGCGATGAGCTCGCCGGGATCAGCGCGATGCCCGAGGGCATCCTGCGCGCCTACCTCACCGAGGAGCACCGCCGGCACAACGCGCTCGCCGCCCGGTGGATGGTCGAGGCCGGACTCGAGGTCTGGCAGGACGCCGCAGGCAACCAGTGCGGGCGGCTCGAGGGCACCCGGCCCGGACTGCCCACCCTGGTCATCGCCTCCCACCTGGACACCGTGCCCGATGCCGGGCGCTACGACGGGATCCTCGGGGTGCTGCTCGGGATCGAGACCGCGCGTCGACTCGCCCCGCACGCCAGCGAGCTGCCCTTCGCCGTGGAGATCGTCGCCTTCGCCGATGAGGAGGGCACCCGCTTCGGCGCCACCCTGCTGGGCTCCCGGGCCATGGCCGGCACCTGGGACGCGGGCTGGTGGGAGGCCACCGACGCCGCGGGCATCAGCATGGCCCAGGCCTTCTGGGACTTCGGCCTGGACCCCGAGAAGATCCACGACGCCGCGCGGGCGCCCGAAGACCTGGTCGGCTATCTCGAGGCCCATATCGAACAGGGCCCCTACCTCGAGGCCGCCGGACGACCGCTGGGACTGGTCAGCTCGATCGCCGGAGCCCGTCGGTTCAAGCTCACCATCCTCGGGGAGGCCCGGCACGCCGGGGGCACCCCCTACGAACGCCGCCGCGACGCGCTGATCGGAGCCGCCCAGGCGGTGCTCGACGTCGAACGGATCGGCCGAGACCGCGGGGTCATCGCCACGGTCGGTCAGCTCGACACCCGCCCCGGCGCGGTCAACGTGGTCCCCGGCGAGGTGGAGTTCTCCCTGGACCTGCGCGCGGAATCCGACACGCTGCGCGACTCCGCCTGGGACGAGATCCACGCCGCGCTGAGCGGCTTCTGCACCCAGCGCCGCCTGGAGCTGGTCATCGAAGAGATCCACTCGGCCCCCACGGTGAGCTGCTCACCGCGGCTGCGCCAGGCGCTCGCCGCCGGGGTCGCCGAGACCGGGGACCACGACCCGATCACGCTGTACTCCCGGGCCGGTCACGACGCCATGGCCATGGCGGCGGTCACCGAGATCGGGATGCTCTTCACCCGGTGCGAGGACGGGATCAGCCACCATCCGGAGGAGAATGTGCTGGAGGCAGACGTGGCGCTGGCCCTGCAGGCCCTGGAGCGCGCGGTCTGGGCCGTGGCCGCCGAGCACCGAGAGTGAGCAGCAGATGACGAAGTCCCCCGCCCAGGATCCTGATTCCCGATCCCGCGCAGAGTCCCGATCCGAGGCCGACCCGCGGCTCGACACCGAGACCCGGATCGACGCCCGGATCGACGCGCGCTACGGCAGCCTCCCGCCCCAGGAGCGCCACGTCGCAGACTTCCTGCTCGAACACCTGGGCGACCTGGCGATCTTCTCCGCCGCGGACATCAGCCGCGAGACCGGGGTCTCGAAGGCCACCGTCTCCCGGCTCTTCCGGAAGCTGGACTTCGAGGACTTCCGCGAGGTCAAGGACCACGCCCGGGCGCTGCGCAGCCGCGGGGTCCCGACCGCGGCACCGGTGACCTCGGCCGACAACGACGCCTCCACCGGAGTCCAGCGCCACGAGGCGCGCGACCACGAGAACCTCGCCCGGCTCGGCGCCGGTCTGGCCGAGGGCCGGCTGCAGCAGGCGGTGGAGATGCTCGCCGCCGCGGAACGGGTGATCGTGCTGGGCCTGCGCAACAGCTATCCGGTCGCGCTGCACCTGCACCAGCAGCTCATCCAGACCCGGTCCAAGGTGCGCCTGGCCCCGCAGCCGGGGCAGACCCTGGGCGAGGAGCTTGCCGGGATCGGCTCCGGGGACCTGGTGGTGGCGGTGGGCTTCCGACGTCGTCCCGTGGTCTTCGGGCGGGCGGTGCGGGCGGTGGCCGCATCACCGGCACAGCTGCTCTGCCTCGGTGACTCCACCTCGCGGCACTACGCGATGGAGGCGGACTGCTGGATCGAATGCCCCATCGACTCCGAGGGCGCCTTCGACAGCTACGCCGCCGCGATGTCACTGGTCAGCCTGCTGGCCAACGGGGTGCTCAACCGGCAGCTCGGCGCGGGACGCAGACGGCTCTCGGCGATCGCGAAGGCCTACGACGAACTCGAGGAGCTCGAACACTGAACGGGACGGGCTCGACCACGGAACACAGGCGCTCGAACGCTGAACGGGACGGGCCCGACCCCGACCCCACCGCCCCGGAGCACGCACGCAGATCACGACAGGAGCCACGATGAGCCTGATCACCACCCACGTCCTGGACACCAGCACCGGAACCCCCGCCGCGGGCATCCAGGTCACCCTGCGCGGACCGCAGCAGCAGCAGATCGCCACCGGAACCACCGACGCCGACGGGCGCGTCGGCGACCTCGGCCCGGAGTCGCTGACCCCCGGGACCTACGAGCTGGTCTTCGCCACCGGGGAACACTTCGAGGCCCGCGGGGTCGAGCACTTCTTTCCCCAGGTGAGCCTCGCGTTCTCCGTAGAGGCCGCGGCTGAGCACTATCACGTGCCGCTGCTGCTGAGCCCCTTCGGCTACACCACCTACCGGGGCAGCTGAGCCCCCGGCCACACCCGCCCCGGACGCGCCTGCCAGCACCATCCTCAGTCGCCACAACCTCCGCGCCCCACCCAGAAACAGGAGCACCCCATGAGCAGTTCCGACGTCGTCCTCGGTCCGAACCAATACGGCAAGGCCGAGGTCCGGGTGGTCCGGGTCAACCGGGAGACCCCGGTCCATAGGCTCATGGACCTCAATGTGAGCTCGCTGCTGCGCGGTGACTTCACCGACTGCTACCGCAGCGGAGACAACTCCAGGGTCATCGCCACCGATACCCAGAAGAACACGGTCTACGCCTTCGCCAAGGAGCACGGGATCTCCACCCCGGAGGAGTTCCTGCTCCTGCTGGGCCGGCACTTCACCGCGCAGGACGAGGTCAGCGGGGGCCGCTGGACCGCGGAGTCCTACCCCTGGGAACGGATCCAGGTGCCCGGACCCGAAGGTGAGCCGCGCGCCCATGAGCATTCCTTCGTGAAGTCCAAGCAGGAGATCCGCACCGCCGCGCTCACCGTCCAGGACGGGGTGGAGCACCTGCTGGGCGGGTTCAGCGATCTCACCGTGCTCAAGACCACCGGCAGCGAATTCTCCGGATTTCCCCGAGACCGGTACACCACCCTTCCGGAGACCCAAGACCGGATCATGGCCACTGACATCACCGCCCGCTGGCTCTTCGCTGCGGACCCCGGCGCCCAGGGAGGCGCTGCGGAGACCGACTTCGACGCGGTCTTCGCCACGGTCAAGCAGCTGGTGCTGGAGCAGTTCGCGCTGGTGCATTCGCTGTCCCTGCAACAGACCCTCTACGCCGCCGGCGAGGCGGTGCTCGGCGCCGTGCCCGAGATCGAGGACATCCGCTTCGTGATGCCCAACAATCACCACTATGTGGTGGACCTGAGCCGATTCGGCCTGGAGAACCCGAACGAGGTCTTCCAGGCCGGGGACCGGCCCTATGGTCTGATGAACGCCTCCGTGACCCGCCGCGACGCCCCCTCCCGGCCGCATGCCTGGGAGTGGCTGGGCGGTTTCTGCTGACCACCTGCGCGGGGTACGAGAAACAGGTGTTCCGTAGTGCATGAAACGCGGAACGCATGTTTCTTATGGCGGTAATCGCTCGGAAACACGGCCCTAACAACGGACTCATACCGTGGGAGCAACCAGCCGGTTTCACCGTGACAGGAAGTTGCTCCCATGACTGCCGAGACCACCGCCGCCCGCACCTCCGAGCAGGCGCAGGCCTCCCCGGCGGAGCCTGACGCCGCGCACGCAGGGTCGGCGACGCGCAGCCCGGTGGATCAGATGCCGCCGCTGCGTCGGGCGTTCCCGCTCGCCATCCAGCATCTGCTGGCGATGTTCGTCGGCAACGCGGCGCCTCCGCTGATCGTGGCCACCGCCATCGGCATGGCGGCCGGCGAGACCACCCTGATGGTGCAGCTGGCGATGATCGTCTCCGGTGTGACCACACTGCTGCAGACCCTCGGCGCGGGGCCGATCGGGTCTCGGTTGCCGGTGATGCAGGGCACCAGCTTCGCCTTCCTCGCGGTGGCGATCCCGATCGCCCAGGAGTTCGGCATCGCCGCGGTCTTCGGCGGGGCCTTCGTGGCCGGGTTCGTCCAGGTGATCTTCGGCGGGGCGCTGCACTGGATCTCCCGGCTCTTCCCGCCGCTGGTCTGCGGGGTCATCATCTTGATCATCGGGATCAAGCTCATGCCCACCGCGATCGACTACGCCGCCGGCGGGGCCCCCGCCCAGGCCGCGGGTGACTACGGGGCGCTGTTCCACTTCGGCATCGCCGCCCTGGTGGTCGCCGTGACCGTGGCATGCAACCAGTTCGGCCGCGGCTTCCTCTCGGTGGCCTCCGTGCTGATCGGTCTCCTCGTCGCTACGCCGTGGCGGCCGCCTTCGGCATGGTGAGCCTGCAGGCCGTGGCCGAGGCCGACTGGATCTTCGCCCCGACGCCGCTGCACTTCGGCCTGGACTTCACCAGCGCCGCCATCATCGCGATCACCATCATCGCGCTGGCCTCCTCGATGGAGTCCATCGGGGACCTCACCGCGGTCTCGCGCACCGCGATCGGCAAGTCCCCGACCTCGCGCCAGCTCAGCGGCGGTGTCATGGCCGATGGCATCGGCACCTCGCTGGGCGCGCTCTTCGGCGCCATGCCCAACACCACGTTCAGCCAGAACACCGGAGTCGTGGTGCTCAGCGGGGTGGTCAGCCGGTTCGTCGTCGCACTGGCCGGCGGCATCCTGCTGCTGGCCGGCTTCGTGCCGAAGTTCGCCGCCTTCTTCAGCACCATCCCCTACGCCGTGCTCGGTGGTGCGGTGCTGGTGATGTTCTCGATGGTCGCCTCCGCGGGCATCCAGGTGATCGGCAGCGAGGTGCTCAACCGCCGCGCCATGCTGATCGTCGCGGTCTCCCTCGGGCTCGGCATCGGCTTCTCCTTCGCCCCGGAGGAGGTGACCGCCGCCTTCTCCGCCGACATCGCGCTGCTGCTGTCCTCCGGGATCGTGCCGGCGATGCTCAGCGCGGTGGTGCTGAACGCTGTGCTGCCGAAACAGGCCCCGGCGGGTCGAGACCCTGCGGCAGGCTCTGCGGCAGGCCCTGCGGCAGGCACCTCGCAGGCCCCGCGGCAGAAGCGGAGCCGAGCCGATGATGCTGCGCCATCTCATCGCCGAGCAGGTCCTGCTCGAGGGCGAATTCGCCCCGGCCCACCTGGAGATCCTCGGGGGCGAGATCGTCCGAATCCACCGACTCAGCCCGGGGGAGGGGCGACGTCGTGCCGAGATCGTCAAGGCCAGCGACGTCGGCGCAGGTGCGGGGATGACCGTGGTGGACCCCCGGCATCAGGTGCTGCCCGGCAACGTCGACACCCACGTGCACATCAACGAACCTGGCCGGACCAGCTGGGAGGGCTTCGCCACCGGAACCATGGCCGCGGCGCTGGGCGGGGTCACCGCAGTGGTCGACATGCCGCTGAACTCCATCCCACCCACCGTGGACGTGGAGTCGCTGCGGATCAAGCAGCGGGCCGCCGGCGGTCAGACCTTCGTCGACGTCGGCTTCTGGGGCGGCATCGTCCCGGGCAACACCGCGCAGCTGCGCCCGCTCTGGGAGGCCGGGGTCTTCGGCTTCAAATGCTTCCTGCTGCCCTCGGGGGTGGACGAGTTTCCCCCGGTCAACGCCTTCCAGCTGCGCGAAGCGATGACCGAGGTCGCCAGCTTCGACGGGCTGGTGATCGTCCACGCCGAGGATGCCGAGACCATCGAGCGGGCCACCGAGCTCACCGGAGGCCGACGCCGGCTCAGCCACTACGCGGACTGGGCCCAGACCCGGCCCCACGACGCCGAGGTGGCGGCGGTGAGCGACCTGATCGAAGCGGTGCGCGAGACCGGCTGCCGCACCCACATCCTGCACCTGGCCTCGGCCCGTGCCCTGGACATCATCGCGCAGGCCCGCGATGAGGGCCTCCCGCTGACCGTGGAGACCTGCCCGCACTACCTCTGCTTCGACGCCGAGGCGATCCCGGACGGTGCGGTGGAGTTCAAATGCTGCCCGCCGATCCGTGACCGCGGCAACCGCGAGGCGCTCTGGGAGGGACTGCGCGAGGGCATCATCGACGCCGTGGTCAGCGATCACTCGCCCTCCACCGCGGAGGAGAAGCGCCGCGGGGCACCTGATCTGCAACAGGCCTGGGGTGGAATCTCTGGGCTGCAGGTGGGCTTCTCCGCGGTGGCCCATGAGGCCCGGCTGCGCGGCATCGGGATCGAGACGGTCAGCGCGTGGATGGCCACCAACACCGCGCTGCTGGCTGGGCTGCCCCGGAAGGGAAGCATCACACTGGGCAGGGACGCGGACCTGGTCATCTATGACCCGAGGCAGACCAACCTGATCTCCGCCGCAGGTCTGGCCCATAAGAACCCGATCTCGGCCTATGACCACTATGAGATCACCGGCGCCGTGGTCGGCGCGGTGCTGCGCGGCACCCCGCTCTACACCGCCCAGGACACCACCAGCGCACTGGCCCCGGTGGGCGGGTTCCTGCAGGGACTGGGCAGCCCCGAACTCAGCACCCTCAGGCGCTGAGCCAAGCATGGATGAGCAGAAGGAGCAGACCGTGGTCGCAGCGACCGGCACAGCCGCACCGAGCTCAGCCCCGCGTGCCCCAGGGGTGCAGTCAGTGGATCGGGCGCTGGACATCCTCGAGGTGATCAACGCTCATGGCGGGCAGCTGAGTCTCAGCGAGCTCGCCGAGGAGACCGGACTGCCCGCGCCGACCGCACATCGACTGCTGCGCACGATGATTGCCAAGGGATACGTCCGGCAGCTCGCAAACCGCAGCTATGGCCTGGGCGAGAAGCTGATCCTGCTCGGCAGGGCCGCTTCCGCGCGCGCCTGAGTCAGGAAGGCGCCGAGATGCAGGAACTGCCATGCCCTACGTGACCGAGAAACCTGACGCGACCGCCAAGCCGGACGTGACCGTGATCCTCGCCGCCGGCGCCGCACCCGTCTCCACGGGCAGGGCAAGGCGTTGATCCGCGTGGCCGGGGAGACGCTGGCCGCACGGGCCCTGCGCTGCGCCCGAGAGGCCGGGACCTCGCCGCTGCTGGTGCTCGGCCACCGGGCCGGCGAGGTCCGTGCCGCGCTGAGCCAGCATCCTTCCTGGACGGACTCGGAGGTCGTGGACTGCCCCGACTGGGAGCAGGGACTCTCGGTCTCTTTCCGGGCGGGCGTCCGAGCCGCGGCCGAGCGCGGAGCCGGGCGGGTCGCCGTCGTCCTGGTCGACCAGCCCGGCATCAGCTCCACCGCTCTGCGCCGGGTGCTCGAAGCACAGGCTCCGGGGCGCATCGCCCGCGGCGTGCTCGGCGGGACTCCGACCCATCCGTTGGTGTTCGACCTGGACCGGGCGCGGCAGGCCGCGGCGCTCGCCGTCGGAGATGAAGGTGCGCGCGCCTACCTGCGTGCGCACCCGGGGCTCGTGGATGCCATCGACATCAGCGAGGTCGCAGATGCGGCGGATATCGACACCCCTCAGGACCTTCTTGCCTGGTCCACCATCGGCTCACAGGACTGAGCACTCCGCAGCGCCTTCGCGATCCGGTCCTTGCGGAACGGGGTGCGGGTCATCCGCAGCCCGATCGCATCCCGGATCGCATTGCCCAGCGCCGGGGCCACCGGGTTGAACGGGGCCTCGGACATCGACTTCGCGCCCAGCGGGCCGATCGGATCGTGGGTCTTCGCGAAGTACACCTCGGTGCGCGGCACATCGGCCATCTGCGGCACGTGGTAGTTGCGCAGGATGTCGGTGGTGACGTGTCCGGCCTCGTCGATCTCGAGCTCCTCGAACATCGCCGCGCCCAGCGCCTGAGCCACCCCGCCCTCGATCTGTCCGCGGCACTGGGCCTCGTTGAGCACCACCCCGGCGTCGGCGGCGTGGACCGACTGCAGGATGGCCAGGGTGCCGCTGTGCCGGTCCACCGCGATCCGGAACCCCTGCACGTTGAAGGACACCGAGCGCGGCGTCCCGGCCCAGGTGCCCTCGCCGGTCATTCCGACCGGGTCCGCCTCGGGATCGGCCGCGAGCTTGCCCAGCAGGTCCTGCGCGGCGGCGTGGGCCGCCTTCACCCCCACCGTGATCCCGGTGGAGCCGAAGGCGCCGGTGTCGAAGCGCACCGCGTCGGTGTCGGCCTGGATCAGGTGGATCTTCTCCGCGGTGGTGCCCAGCACCTCGGCGACCACCTGCCGGTGCACCGTGGAGGTGCCGTTGCCGAACTCTGCGGTGCCGACCTTGAGCAGGTAGCGCCCCTCGCCCTGGGCGGTGACGGTGACGTGGGAGTGGTGCCCGTTGGGCGGGACGGTGTCGATCATGGCCACGGCCGTGCCGGTGCCCACCGCCCAGTCCCCCAGGACCGCACCCGCCGGTGAGGCGGCAGGCCTGGTGCCCGCGCCGTCGCCGAACCCGCCGTGGCGCTCCTCGCTGAGCAGCCGCTCGCACTGGGCATGCTCGGCGGCGGTGAGCTCCCCGGTGCGCAGCCGGTCCCCGATGATCTGCAGGCACTGCTGCAGCCCGTCGACGTCGGCGGCCACATCATCATGCTCGGCGCCGAAGAGCAGCTCCCCGGGGGCCACGATGTTCGCGGCCTTGAAGCGCAACGGATCCTCACCGAGCCGGCGGGCCAGCTCGTCCATGGCGGAGTCCACCGCGAAGGTGGTCTGGCTCAGCCCATAGCCGCGGAACGCCCCGGCCGGAGGGTTGTTGGTGTAGACGACCTCGGCGTGGACCTGCTTATGCGGAGCCGAATAGAGCTGCATCGACTCGGTGATGCTGTGGAACATCACCCCGGGCCCGTGGTTGCCGTAGGCCCCGGTGTCGGAGAGCACCTGCAGCGCCAACGCCTGAAGCCGACCCGTCGCGGAGGCACTCACCGAGACCTGCATCTGGAACGGGTGCCGGGTGGTGGTCGCCGCCAGCGCCTCGGAGCGAGTCAGCTCCAGCTGCACCGGGCGGGTGATCCCGCGGGCCGCCAAGGTGCGCAGGGCCAGCAGCACCAGGTCCTCGGTGAGCACCTCCTGCTTGGAGCCGAAGCCGCCCCCGACCCGCGGCGCGAACACCCGCACCGCCTCCGGGGCGAGCCCGAAGACCCGACAGAGCGTGCGCCGGACCAGGAACGGGACCTGGGTGGAGGACCGGAGCGTGTAGCGGCCGAGCTCATCGATCCAGCCCAGCGCACCGTGGGTCTCCAGGGCCACATGGGAGGTCCGATGGGTCTCGAAGCTCGCCGAATACGCGGCGCCTCCCAGGGAGTCGGAGCCCGGGGCAGCGGACCCAGCCGGCACAGCTGACCCGGTCGGGCCGGCTGATCCGGCTGCACCGGGACCCTCAGCCGGTCGGGAGAGCTCCTGGGCGGCCTGGCCCTGCGAGCTGGAGGCCACCGCGATCAGGTTCTTCTGCGGGAACAGGATCCGGTGGGTGGCAGAGTCCTTGTCTCCGTGGATCGCCGGCGCGGAGTCCGCCTGGGCCTGGCGGGGGTCGAGCACCGCCGGGAGCAGCTCGTAGTCGACCTCGACCAGGGCGGCGGCGCGCTCGGCCTGCCGACGCGTCTCCGCGACCACGACGGCGACCCGCTGCCCCACGTGCCGGACCACGTCGTCGAGGACCCGGGTGTCCGCGGGGTCGTCCTCCACCAGCTCATGCTGTGCCGAGGAGTAGAGCTCGGCGGGGGCGTCCGCGTGGGTGAGCACCGCGAGCACCCCGGGGGAAGCAAGCGCTGCGGCGGAGTTGATGCCGCGGATGTATGCGTGGGCGTGGGGGGAACGGATCACCACCAGGTGCAGCGGCGGCTCCTGGGGGCGCTCGCCGGCCTCGTCGAAGGTGTAGGCCGCGGTGCCGGTGACCACGGCGGGTCCCGCCGGAGGCATCGGGCTGCTGCCGGGAGCGGAATCGGTGCTGACCCGTGGGGTCTTGGTCAGCGCGTCCTTGATCGAGCAGTAGCCGCTGCACCGGCAGAGATTGCCCTTGAATCGGCGCAGCGTGTCCGGGTCCTCGGGATCGGTCTGCGCCCCGGTGGCCGGGGAGTAGGGGCTCTGCGCCGTGGCGGTCATCAGGAATCCGGGGGTGCAGTAGCCGCACTGGAACCCGTGGGCCTCGAGGAAGTCGCGCTGGGTGGGGTGCAGTGCGGCGTGCAGGGCCTCGGGGTCCTCCGCATCTCCGCCGGCCTGGACCCGCGCGACAGCCTCAGGACTCAGGCCCTGTACGGTCGTGACTTCCGATCCGGCAACACGTTCTGCCGGGATGATGCAGCTGTGCACGGCGGTGGGCGTCTCGCCGGGCCGGCCCAGGTGCACCGTGCAGGCGCCGCAGTCTCCGGCGTCGCAGCCGCGCTTGACTCCTGCCGAGCCGGCGTCGCGCAGGAAGGTGCGCAGGCACTGGCCCGGGGCAGGGTCCAGGGTGAGCTGCCTGCCGTCCACGGAGACCTGTGGCGGGCTGGTGTCAGCAGTTTCAGCAGTGTCAGGAGTGTCGGAGAAGTCGGAGAAGTCGGTGGCGCGAGTGGCGTCGGTGGGGTCAGCGAGGTCGGTGGAGGAGGTCCCGGTGGAGCCGGCCGGCAGGGTCGAGGTGGGCTCGGGCAGTCGCGCTGTGGCGGACCCGCCGAACTCGGGGGAGCTGCCCACGCAGGGGAGGGTGCGCAGCTCCTGGCACAGCTCGGCGGCCAGTCGGATGGTGGACTCGATCCGCCAGTCGCGATCACCGTGCACGTCGTCGTTCCACAGCGATGCGGGGATCTGGTTGCGGATCACCTCGGCCACGTCGTCCTCGGCGTGCAGCTGCAGGATCATCGGACGCACGGTGCTCGCGGTGACGGTCAGCCGGACAGCGCCTGAGGTGCGGCCGGGGACCGGGGAGGCCAGCAGCAGGGTGGCGGAGCGTCCGTAGCGGGTGAGTGATTCGCGCACCATCAGCGTGGGCCGCGCGAGTGTGCTGGCGGGGACGAAGAAGGCCCGGATCAGCTCGCCCGGGGCCAACCAGGTGTGACCGGTCCTGCGCAGCAGCTCGGAGACCGGGGCGGTGCGCCGGGTGCCGCCGGGGCACAGGATCAGCGCGGTGGCCTCCATCGCGCTCAGCCAGGAGGTCATCGGTCCCGCGGGCAGCGCGGTGACCACGTTGCCGCCCACCGTGGAGGTGTTCCACACCTTCCAGGAGGCCACGAAGCACTCGGCCGCAGGCTCCATCAGGCGCACCCCGGGCAGCTCGGCGAGGCTGACAGTGGAGGCGGTGGATTCGGTGGTGGCGGTGGATTCGGTGGTGGACGAGCGGGCGGCCAGCTCGGTGGCTGCGGCATGGAACTGCGCGATGGTGCAGGTGGCTGCGATCTCCAGCCCGGTCCAGCCTGCCACGCCGGCATCCACGGCATCCACGGCGGCCACGGCGGCCCCGGTCGCGTCAGGCGCTTCATCGCCGCCGTCGTGCCAGGTCAGCGGGGCCCATCCGGCCGCGGTGATGTCCAGCAGCCGGCGCGGCGCCGGATTGGTGAAGTCATAGCCGTAGGAGTAGAGCACGGTGCCCCCGGCCAGCCAGGAGTCGCCCGGAGCGAAGACGTCCGGGTCGGTGGTGCGCAGGGTCTGATCAACGCTGGTGATGTCCACGTGTCACACTGCCATTTCTTCGAGGAGGCTCACGCTGTGTGGCCGCAAGGTGTTGATCGCTCCGCTGCCCCGGGTCAGGGGTGCGGCGCTGGCGGGTGCGTTCTTGGCCGCGATGAGCTGGGCCATCATCGACACCGCCGTCTCAGGGGCGGTCTGCGCGCCGAGGTCCAGGCCCAGCGGAGCGACCACTCGGTCTCGGGCGGCCTGGCTGTGGCCCAGCTCGGCCAGGGCGGCATCCCGGCGTCGGGCCGAGCTGCGTGATCCCATGGCCCCGATGAAGCAGCGGGCTGCGTCGTCGGCCCGCTGGGCCTGCCAGCGCAGGGCCCTGTCCAGCACCGTCACGTCGAGGTCGGGGTGGTGGGTCATCACGCAGATCCCGGTCCAGGAGTCTTGATCCCAGTCCTGGTCCAGGTGCTGGTCGAGCAGCTCGGTGATCACGCTGGCCGGGTGGCCCAGGTGCAGCGTGGCACCGGCGGGGACGCGCTCGTTCGTGGCGAAGGCGGGGCGCAGGTCGACCAGCTCCACGCGCCAGCCGGCCTGGAGGCCCAGCTGGGCCAGGTGGAAGGAGAAGTCATGGACCCCGCTCAGGATCAGCCGCGGGGCGCCCGCGCGGTGCTCCGTCACGGTGAACCGCGCACCATCGCCGTCCTTGAGCTCTCGGGTCAGGGTCGCTGGGGTGCGTGGATCCTGGCCCGCGAGCGCTCGGAGGGCCCCCAGGTCCGCGGTGGCCAGCGGCTGGATCAGCACTTCGATCTCACCGCCGCAGGTCAGGGCGACGCCGAGGCCTGCAACGCCGAAGGGGGTGCCGTCGGGCCCGAAGGATTCCCGGCGGACCCTGCCTGCGGCGAGCGCATCCTGGGCGGAGACCGCCACTGCCGATTCCACGCAGCCTCCGGAGAGCGACCCGATGATCCGCAGGTCGGCGGAGACCGCCATGGAGGTGCCGACCGGGCTCGGCGAGGAACCGCGGACCGAAACGATCGTTGCCACCGCCCAGTTCTCGGGGTCCTGGAGGCAGTCCAGATAGGAGCTGAGGCGATCAAGCATGGGGTCTGCTCCTCCGGTGGCCAGCGATGCGGAAAGGGACGTGGGATCGGCCTCCAGCATAGGCAGGTGCGGGTTACGGGGCCGTTACAGGATCGGCATTTACATGCCCGTAACCGGGCAGGATGAAGGAAGAAACATCCGTTTCATAGGTTGGGGTCAATCTACTTTCAGGAGGACGGATGCCCCCGGCCCAGACGCGCGTCGACACGCTGATCACCAACGCCTATATCGTGCTCGAGGCCTCAGGCGCCGGCACCGATGCCCAGCAGCAGGCGCTGGCGGCAGGCCGAGAGATCGACGGCGGCTGGATCGCGCTGGACGCTGGCCGGGTGCACAGCGCGGGGCCCTCCACGCTCCCGGCGCCCGCCGCGGCTCGGGTGATCGACGCCGGAGGCCGGCTGGTGACCCCGGGCCTGGTGAACACCCATCACCACATGTACCAGAACCTGACCCGGGCCTTCGCCCCGGCGATCAACGGGACGCTCTTCGCGTGGCTGAGCACGCTCTACCCGCGCTGGGCGGCGCTGGATGAGGAGTCCACCTACCTCTCCACCTATGTGGCCTGCGCGGAGCTGCTGCTCAGCGGCTGCACCACCTCCTCGGACCACATGTACGTCCACCCCAGGCCGAATCTGATCGACGCCCAGATCAAGGCCACCACCGAGATCGGGTTCCGGTTCATGGCGAACCGCGGCTCGATGACCCGCTCGGTCAAGGACGGCGGGCTGCCACCGGAGTCGGTGGTCCAGGACGAGGAGACCATCCTGAGCGACTCCGAACGGCTGATCTCCAGCTTCCACGACCCGGCCCCCGGCGCGATGACCCGGGTGGCGCTGGCACCGTGTTCGATGTTCTCGGTGAGCGAGTCGATCATGCGGGCCACCGCCGAGCTGGCCGAGAAGCACGATGTGCGGCTGCACACCCATCTGGCCGAGGATAAGGACGAGGACACCTACGCGCTGGAGGTCTATGGTCGGCGTCCGGTGGAGTACTTCGAGGACGTCGGCTGGGCCACGCCGCGCTCCTGGGTGGCGCACTACGTCTACGGCAGCGCCGAGGAGAACCAGCGGCTCGCCGCCGCGGGGGTTAGCGCGACCCAGTGCCCCAGCTCCAACATGATCCTCGCCGGAGACACCGCCGATGCCCAGGCGCTGCGCTCACTGGGCATGCCGGTGGGCATCGGCTGTGACGGATCGGCCTCCTCGGACTCGGCCAATCTCTGGATGGAGACCCGCGGCGCGATGCTGCTCGCCCGCTACCGCAACGGCCCCGCGGCGATGTCCGCCCGCGAGGCCCTCTCCATGGCCACCGCCGGGTCTGCCGCGAACCTCGGCTGGTCCGAGGAGATCGGCCACCTGCACCCCGGCGCCTGCGCCGACCTGGTCATCTGGGAATCCGCACCGCTGTCCCAGGCAGGGGCGCTCACCGACCCGGTGGAGGGCTGGCTGCGCTCCGGGCCCGCCCGCGGCTGGTACGTGCTGGTCGCCGGCACCCCGCTCATCGAGTCCGGAGAGCTGACGCTGCGCGAGCTCGCCGACGTGCTTCCCCGCCACGCGGCCGCCGCCGCTGCGATGCAGGGCCTGAACTGACCACCCGCCCCCGATGCCGCTGCTTGACCCCACGGCTGCTTGAACCGACTGCTGCCCGACCCCACCGCACCCTTGATGAAGGAGAATCCCATGAAGAACCGCACCCACCACCGCCGACTCCGGCTCAGCGCCTTCTCCGCCGTGGGCCTGCTGGCCCTGACCTCCTGCGGAGGCGAGGACTCCGCCGCCGCAGAAGACGGTGAGGATGCCAGCTATGGAGACATCAGCATCGCGCTGTCCTGGATCGAGAATGCCGAGTTCGCCGGAGAGTTCTTCGCCCAGGAGAACGGATACTACGAGGAGGCAGGGTTCGAGACGGTCGAATTCATCCCCGGCCCCGGCCCGATCGAGAACATGGTCGCCTCGGGGGAGGCCACCTTCGGGACCTCGAACGCCGTGGCCACCGGAGAGATCATCGCGCAGGAGGATGCGCCGCTGAAGATCGTGGGCGCGAAGTATCAGCGCAACCCGTTCACCATCCTCTCGCTCTCCGACGAGGGGGACATCGCCTCCCCCTCAGACCTGGTGGGCAAGACCATCGGCGTGCAGGCCGGCGGCAACGAGGCGCTCTTCGAAGCGCTGTTGGAGGTCAACGACATCGACCCCGAGTCGGTGGAGATGGTCCCGGTGGAGTACGACCCCGCCCCGTTGATCGACGGGGAGGTGGACGGCTTCTTCGCCTATGTGATCAACGAGTCCATCACCGTGGAGCTGATGGGGCACGAGGTCACCGACCTGATGCTCAGCGAGAACGGTCTGCCTTTCGTCGCCGAGGCCTTCATCACCTCCGAGCAGATGATCGAGGAGGAGCCCGAGCTGATCAAGTCCTTCCTGGAGGCCGAGGCCCAGGGCTGGCAGGACGCGGTGAGCGACCCGGAGGAGGGCGCGCGGCTTGCGGTGGAGGTCTACGGCGAGCACCTGGACCTGGAGATGGACAAGGAGCTGCGCCAGGCAGAGATCCAGGTGGATCTGGTGGTGACCGACGAGGTCCGCGAGAACGGACTGTTCACCATCTCTGAGGATCTGCAGGGCGAAAGCGTGGACAGCTTGGAGCGTGCCGGCGTCGAGGTCACCGCCGAGGAGCTCTTCGACCTCTCGCTGCTCGAGGAGCTGCTCGAGGAGAAGCCCGAGCTCGGCGAGATCCCCGACGGAGCGTGAGCTGAGGCCATGATGACCGCATCGCAGCGGCAGGAATCCTTGGCCGGTGGCGCCAGGAGCGCCGAACAGCCCGGTGCCGGACCGGGGAGCTCCCCGTCCGGCACCGGGCTCCGGATCGAGGGACTGACCAAATCATTCAAGCTCGGCGGCGGCGAGACGCTCACCGCGCTTCAGGACGTGTCCCTGCACACCGACCGGGGCAGCTTCCTCTCACTGCTGGGACCCTCGGGCTGCGGGAAGTCCACCGTGCTCCGGGTCCTGGCCGGGCTGGAGGACCCGACCTCGGGGACCGCGCTGGTCGACGGCAAGACCCCGGCCCAGCTGCGCAGCGACAGCGAACTGGGCATCGCCTTCCAGGATGCGGCGCTGCTGCCCTGGCGCAGCGTGGCGTCGAACATCCGGCTGCCCTTCGAGGTCTCCGGGCAGAAGCCCGACGACGCGCTGGTCTCCGAGCTGATCAACCTGGTCGGGCTCAACGGCTTTGAGAAGGCCAAGCCGGGCCAGCTCTCCGGGGGCATGAGGCAGCGTGTCTCCATCGCCCGGGCCCTGGTGGTCCAGCCCTCGGTGCTGCTGCTCGACGAGCCCTTCGGCGCGCTGGATGACATGACCCGGCAGCGGCTGAACGACGAGCTGCTGCGGATCTGGACCGAGAAGCCGGCCACCACCCTGATGGTCACCCACGGCATCGCCGAGGCGATCTATCTCTCCGACAAGGTGGCCGTGATGAGCGCCCGCCCCGGTCGGATCGCCGAGGTGATCGACGTGGACCTGCCGCGACCGCGCACCCCCTCGATGATGCGCACGCCTGAGTTCCACGCCCTGCATGACCAGGCCTCTGAGCTGCTCTTCGGATCTGCGGAGAACTCGGGCGGAGGCCGGTCAGGATGAACACCGAGATCGACCGACGCCGGGCCGCGCTCTACAGCCTCGCCGGACTGGGCGCGGTGATCCTGCTGTGGTGGGCCGCGGCGCTGACCGTGCTCTCCGAGGCCCGGGTCCCGTCCCCGGCGGGGGTGATCCAGGCGCTGATCCGCGACGGATTCGGGTTCTACTGGGGACACTTCTCGGTGACCATCCAGGAGGCCGCCATCGGCTTCTTCTGGGGCAACCTGATCGCGATCCTGCTCGCCTCGGTGGTGCTGGTGCTGCCCTGGACCGAACGGCTGATCACCCAGATCGCGGTGATCAGCTACTGCATCCCGATCGTCGCGGTCGCCCCGGTGCTCTACATCGTGATCGGCGCCCCGGCCACCGGGGAGCCCTCCGGCACCGCGGTGGCGCTGGCGGTGCTCGCGGTCTTCTTCACCACCGTGGTGGGCACGCTGCTGGGGCTGAAGTCTGCAGACCCGGCCAGCCTCGACGTGGTCACCGTCTACGGCGGGTCCCGGCTCACCCAACTGCGCAAGGTACGGCTCATCGCGGCGCTTCCGGCGATCCTGAACGCGCTGCAGATCGCAGCCCCGGCCGCGCTGCTCGGCGCGATCCTGGGCGAATACGTCGGCGGCGTCCGGCAGGGCGTCGGTCTGGCGCTGATCATCGCCCAGCAGAACCTGGACGTGGAACGCGCCTGGGCCATCGGCCTGCTCTGCGCGGCGGTGGCGGGCGGCGCCTACGCGCTCTTCGGTCTGATCGGAAAGGTGGCAGCACCATGGTCGAAGGGAACAGTGTGATGAGCGCAGCCCCAGTGGTGGAGGCCTCCCGCGGGGTCCGCGCAGGATCCCTCACCCGCACCGCGCTGAGCACGCTCGGCAACACCGCGATCATGCTCACCGTGATCCTGGTGCTCTGGGTCGGTCTGCTCCGGGTCTTCGAGGTCTCCGACTTCGTCGGCAAGGGTCCGCTGGACGTCTACGAGCACCTGTTCCTCGAGGACGACGCCGCCGCGATCCGCGCCGAGATGTGGGGCCTCGCCGCGGTCACCGTGCGCGACGCCGCCATCGGCTTCACCGCCGGGATGATCGCCGCCGTGGTGATCGCGGTGGGGATCGTGATGAGCCGGGTGGTGGAATCGGCGGTGATGCCGTTGGCGATGATCGTGCGCTCGGTGCCGCTGGTCGCACTGGCGCCGCTGATCATCCTGGCGCTGGGCCGCGGCACCGCCGTGGTCGCCGCCATGGGCGGGATCGTGGTGCTCTTCCCGGCGCTGGTCACCATCGTGTTCGGGCTGCGCTCGGTCACACCCCAGATCCGCGACGTGGTCACCGTCTACGGCGGGTCCACCTGGGACATCCTGCTCAGGGTCGCGGCACCCTCGGCGCTGCCGGCGTTCTTCTCCGCGGTGCGGATCTCGGTGCCCGGGGCCTTCACCGGGGCGCTGTTGGCCCAATGGCTGGCCACCGGCGAGGGGATCGGGTATGCCGTGGTCTCCGCGGTCAGCCGCTCGCAGAACACCCGGGTGTGGGCGCTGGTCGTGGTGATCACGCTGGTTTCCCTGGTGCTCTACATGGTGGCGCAGCTGGTGGAGAACCTGGTGCTGCAGCACTACGACATGGCCAAGGACGCCTGAGCTGTGCTGCGCGCCCGCCAAGGGCGCGGCCCGCGGCCCGCGGCCCGAGCCCGGCTCAGGCGTCTGCGGCGCCGCCGCCCGGGGGCATGGAGCCTCCGAAGAGCGGCTCGAAGGTCGGTCGCTTCGCGTGGATCCCATCTCCGGAGGACCGTCCGCGCAGCCGCCGGACCGCCCAGGGGAAGAGGTGGTGTCGCGCCCAGACGGCGTCGCCCACCCGCGCGGCACGCCAGCTCTGCACCGGGACAGGTCGCGGCTCAGAGGGCTCGAGATCGTGCTCGACGTTCATCGTGTCCAGCACCATGCGGGCGATGGTGTGGTGGCCCAGCGCGGAGAAGTGCAGCCGGTCCTCATCCCACATCTCGGGGCGGGTCAGCTCGCGCAGGGACCACATGTCGGCGACCAGGGCATCGTGGCGGGCCGCGATGGTGCGCACGTTCTCGTTGAAGATCGCCACCTTCCCGCGGATCGAGCCGACCACCGGGGTCTCGCGCACATCGGGGCCGTTGAACAGCACGATGGTCGCCCCGGTGGTGCTCAGGATCTGCACCATGGTGTCCAGGATCCGGGCGGTCTCGTCCGGGTCACCTCCCGGGCGGATCACGTCATTGCCGCCGGCGCACAGGGTGATCAGATCTGGTCGCAGCTCCAGCGCGGGGGCGAGCTGCTCATCGCGGATCTGGCCGATCAGCTTTCCGCGCACCGCCAGATTGGCGTAGGAGAATTTAGGCGATCCCTCCACAGCGGCGGCGCCGAGGGCGAGCTCCTCGGCCACTCGGTCTGCCCAGCCGCGGTGGTAGCCCGGTCGGGTCTGATCCGGATCCCCGATCCCCTCGGTGAAGGAGTCACCCAGGGCCACATAGCGGGTCCAGGGGTGCCGCGGAGTCGCTGGAATCCCGGCGTCGGCGGGCAGGTCAGGTGTTTCGAGGGTCTCATCGGTTTCGCTCACAGGTGCATTCTCTCCGATGACCCCCGCCCGACGCATCCACCCGTGGGCTGATTAGAGTAGGTCTGTCATTCTTCTCGTCCCGCAAAGGTCTCTTCATGTCTGAATCCCCGCACGTCGCCTGGTCCCGCGAACCCGAAGACCGTGCCGACACCCCGCTGGTGGTGCTGCTGCACGGCTACGGCTCCCATGAACAGGACCTGATGGGCCTGGTTCCCGGCCTGCCCGCCGGCTTCACCTACGCCTCGGTGCGCGCGCCGGTGAAGATGGAGGTCGGCGGTTACACCTGGTTCGAGCTGGACGTGGAGCGGCTGGTCTACTCGTCCTCGGCGGCCCGGGAGGCGGTGGAGGACCTCTGGGAGTGGATCGCCTCGGTCAAGGACCAGCACAGCTCGGTGACCCTGCTCGGATTCTCCATGGGGATGGCGGTGGCCACCTCGTTGCTGCGAAGCCGCCCGGAGGAGTTCGCCGCCGTCGTCGGGCTCTCCGGCTTCGCCGTGGACCCCACCCGGGGAGAGGGGATCGAGGACTATTTCGACGACGAGGCGCTGGCCGCCGCGAAGGTCCCGTTCTTCTGGGGCCGCGACCAGGAGGACCCGATCATTCCGGCGGAGCATGTGGAGTACACGCACGGCTGGGCCACCAAGACGGTGAAGCTGACCAAGGTGCTCTACGCCGGGGCCGGGCATGGCGTGGTGCCCCAGGAGATCAGCCACGTGGGGGAGTTCCTGACCCACACGGTGCTCACCTCCCGCTGAGCGCCCTGGCGTAGACCTCGGCGTGGGCGGCGGCGATGGCTCGCCGCTGCTCGCGCCGCCAGTGCAGCCGCGCCGCCGGAGCCAGCCAGGGCTTGGCAGTCTCGGAGTCTGCGGTGCTGGACTCCGCTGCGGCGTGCACCGCCCGGTGCAGACTCGGCGCGTCGAGGCCGCCGCTCTGCCAGCGGTAGAGGAAGTCGGCTCCCTGGCTGTGGTAGCAGCCGACGTCCGGGGCGATCACCGTGGTGCCCAGATCGTGGGCGGCTTCCATCCATCCGGAATGCGTGCCGAACCTGTAGGGCAGCAGCGAGGCGTGCAGCCCGGAGAGGTAGTCGAAGAGCTCGGCGTCGGTGTAGAAGTCATGGACCTTCATCTCCACCAGCTCCGGGTCCTGACGCTGCAGCCAGCCGACCAGCTCGGCGTCGTGCCGCGCTCCCGACGCCTCGAAGACATCCCGGTGCAGATCCACCTGGAGCACCGCGCGCGGAATCTCGCGCAGCGCCTGGATCGCCGCCGCGAGCACCTCCACGCCGACCATGTTGGCCCGCAGGCTCTTCAGGTGGATGCCGAGTCGGAACTCATCGGTCCGCCGCCGTGGCTTCTCTGTATAACCGCTGATCAGGTCCAGGTCGACCACATGTGGGTGCGGGATCACCTGCGCCTTCACGCCCCAGCGTCGCCAGATCTCCGCGGCGGCCTGCTCACTGAGCGTGATCACCTCCCGGGCGCGGGCGAAGAGCACCTCGAGCTGGGAATCATGCAGCGTCGGATCCTCCTGGTGCGGGTTCCACAGATCATGCGCCGTATAGACCAGCGGCCTGCCCCGGGCGTCGAGCGCATCGAAGACCTCATGCAGCTGTTCCGGGGTCTGCGCGTCGAAGCCGAAGTGGATGTGCATCAGATCGAACTCGTGCGCCTTGATCCAGGCTGCGTCCAGCATCGCCGGGGGCCACCATGGAGCACCCGTGGGCGGGTCGTCCCTCGGCGAAGGCGGGTCCGGCAGCCGGTGCACCGGGGCTGGCGGCGCGTGTGCAGCCCCGAGGGCGGCCTCGAGCTCTGGTTCCGGCGGGTGTCCCAGGTGACGGATGTAGACGTGGGATGCCGGCACCGAGGCCACCCGGATGCTCACGTCGGGCTTCCAGCCGCGTTCTGCGCTGATCGCCGGGCATCTCCGGTCGCGACCCAGTCCGCACCCTCACGCCGGACCAGGCCCAGGCGTTCGAACTCCTGCAGCCAGCCCTCCATCGGCCAGTGCCCCCAACGGTCCGCGAAGAGCGCACCGTTGCGCAGAATGTCGTTGAGGTGCTCCACCGGCGGTCGTGAGACCGGGTGGTGCTGATGGAAGGCGCGGGCGCCGCCCACCCAGGTCAGCTCGATCCCGTGGGACCTGGCGCGCCAAGAGAAGTCGGTGTCCTCGGCCCCGTAGCCGGTATAGGCCTCATCGAAGCCGCCGATCTTCTCCCACACCTCCCGACGCACCGCGAAGGACAGCGACCAGAACAGCGCGTGCTCGCCGTGGGTGCGGATCTCCCCGGGCTCCGGCGCCGGCCGGGCCGGGTGCGGGGCAGCCCATTCGGCGAGCTCCTGCGCCGAGGCCGCGTCGAGCGTCTCCCCAGGAAGCTCGGGCAGATACGCCACCGGCCCGCAGAGCAGATCCTCCGGCCTCAGACGCGAGGCGTCGAGATAGGCGCTGATCAACCCGGGGTCCGGGATGCAGTCCACGTCCAGGAAGATCAGCAGGTCCTCGGGGCCGGCGAGACTCTCCAGGGCGCGGGAGGCACCGGCGTTGCGGGCTGCGGCCAGTGGCAGCCGCCCGGCGCTTCGTGGGATCTCCAGCACCTCGATGGGCAGCGCAGCATCGGTGCTCATGGGCTGGTCCGGCGCCAGCCGCCGGAGAATCTCGGGGTCTGCCATGGCCACCACCACATGCGTGATCGGGGCCTGATCGCTGAGTGCGAGCGCGGCGCGCTGACGACGCAGATGGACGCCACGCTCGTGCACAGCTGTGATCACGACGGCGCGCGGACCGGTCTGGCCTGGCGGGCTGGTCTGCTCGGACGGGCTGGTCTGGCTTGTCTGGCGGGAGGGGTGGGAAGAGGTGGACGTGCTTGATCGGATCATCGGGTCGCCCCGGTGAGGCGGGTCGGGTCCGGCGTCTGCAGGGTCGGCATGGAGGCCAGCAGCTCGGCGAACCGCTCCGCCGCCGCGCCGTCGCACCAGCTGGCCCAGTCCGCGCCGTCGAGGCTCAAGGCCCGCGCCACGGCCTGGTCCCAGCCGGCGTCGTCGGGGGTGCGCAGCGCCGGCCACGGGCCCCGTTCAAGAGCGGCGAGCATATGGGTCTGTTCCTGGTGCGGGCGGTCCAGCGCGGTGACCAGCGCGGGGGTCCGGCTGGCGGCGACCTCGGCGATGGAGTTCTGGCCGGCGGCGGCGAGCACCAGGTCGGCGCGGGTCAACAGCGGCCAGGGGTCCTCCCTCCAGGAGGACTCGCCGCCCAGGATGCTCAGCCGCGCCTGCGGCAGGGTCCGGCGCAGCTGCCCGATGGCAGCCTCGCTGACGGCACCGCCTCCGCCTCCGCTGAGCACCAGGATCTCGAGCTGCCGATCCGCAGGCTCGCTCTCGGCTGTGCCGGGCTGGTTCGATCTCGGGGGTTCCGGGGAGAAGCGGGAGAGCCCGCCCAGCGCACGGACCTCCGGTGCCCCGGCGAAGATCTCGGCGGCCTGCGCGGGCCACATCCCCACCACTGCGGCGGAGATCTCGTAGCCGAGCCGGTGCGTGGGGTCCGTGCGGTCTCCGGGCAGCGCCACGGTGATCACCGGGATCCCATGGAGCCGGGCCAGCAGCGCGATCTCCACCGAGACATCCGCCACGAGCAGCTTGGGGACAGCCCGATCGATCCAGCTTGAGAGTTCTGCGCTGCGCCGGCGCAGCCCGGGGTGGTGCACCGGCGCCCAGTGCAGCGCGTCGGACGCGGTGGGGTCGCGGAACCCGCCGCGCTCGGCGGTGTCATCGCGTTCCAGCTGGACCCAGCCGGCTCCGGCCGGCCAGTCCGCGGGTTGGGGCAGCGAGGAGAGCCCGGTGATCTGCACCCCCCGCAGTGCGGCGGCCTGGGCCACCGCAGTGGCCCGGTGCAGGTGTCCGCGGCCCTGGTGGTGGATGTACCAGCCGATCATCGGGCGGGGCCGGTGGACTGGGTGGCGGGTTCCATGGCCATCTGGGCGTAGAGCCGCTCGTAGTCGTCGACCATGCGTTCCAGCGAGAGATCGCCCTCGGCGCGCTGGCGCACCGGGGTGCGATCACAGCGAGCGGCCCGAGCGATCGCCTCGGCGAGGGCGGCTACGGAGCCGTCTGCGGCGAGAGCGCCGGAGGATTCGGTGACGATCTCGACCAGTCCGCCGCGCGGGAATGCCGCCACAGGTGTCCCGCAGGACATCGCCTCGGCGGCGACAAGGCCATAGGGCTCGTCCCACTGGGAGCTCACCACGGCCACCGCGGAGGAGCCGACGAGCTCGACCAGTTCGGTGTGGCGCAGATGCCCCACGTATACCGCGTCATCGCCGAGCCGGGGCTGTACCTGCTCCTCGAAGTAGCTGCGGTCCAGGATGGGTCCCGCGAGGGCGATGCTGCGACCTGCGGCGCGCGCGGCGTCGATGGCCAGGTGCGGGGCCTTCTCGGGCACCATGCGTCCGGTCCAGACACAGTCGTTGCCGCCGGGCCCCGGATGCCATACGTCGGTATCGACCCCGTTGGGGATCACGCTGGCCGTGACGGAGCCCGCCCAGGCCTTGGCAGTGGCCGAGCTCACCGCGGTGAACACCGAGGAGGGTGCGGCGTAGCTCATCGCCGATTCCAGCCAGGGGGTCGGGGGAGTATGCAGGGTGGTGAGCACCGGCGTCGGCACCAGCGCCGAGAGGGCCACCGGGAGGTGGTGCAGCGAATTGTTGTGGATCACGTCGAAGTCCCTGGACTCGGCCAGGCGCAGCATCAGACCCAGGTAGGCGTGATGCTGCTGCATCCAGGCCACCGGCATCGCGCCGACGTCAGAGCGGGCGGCGGCGGTGAGCTCCAGACGCTCGGGCAGGAGCATCTGAGCGCCCAGTTCCGGGTCGCTGCCGCCTGCGGCGAACAGGGTCACCGAATGACCCCTGCTGATGAGCTTCTTGGCCACCGTGTGGGTAAAAGCCTCGAGCCCCCCGGCGAAGGGTTCCCGGATGGGAAACTGGCTCGAAGCGATGATGCAAATGCGCAACCGCACCCCTAGTTCACAGGGCGAGACGCAGCCCCCCGGCGCCGGTCATCGAGACCGGCAGGCACCTCGCAGAAGAAAGTCTTGAGAGGCCCGGCGCACCCGCGTGGGCCAGGCTCCTAGAGGCACTGTACACGCGGTGTCAGGGAGACGGATTCAGGTCCGTCAGTCCCCCACGGGCATGAGGCGTGCACCCGGCAGGCCGAAGGGCTCGCCGTTGAACTCCACGAGCTGTCCACGCTTGATCTGGGCACCGCGGCGGGTCTCCACCTCGCCGTCGACCCGGACGCCGGAGGAGTCGATCACCTCGCGGGCGATCGCTCCGTTCTCGACCACGCCGGCGAGCTTCAACAGCTGACCCAGACGGATGGACTCATCGCGGATCGGGACCTCAGACACTTCATGGCTCATGGGCTGATTCTGTCATGCCGCTCCGGTCAAACGTGGGGCAAGGCTCTGGCTAAAGTGAGGCCCATGAGTTCTGCCTACACCGCAGCGGCCCCCCGCTCCCCGCTGGTCTGGGTCTTTCTGCTGCTGCTGATGCTCGCCTCGGGTGCGGCGATCCCCGCCCAGGGCCGGGTCAATGCTGCGCTGACCACAGAGATCGGCGACCCGGTCCTCGCCGCGACCATCAGCTTCAGTGTGGGCAGCGTCATCTTGCTGCTGGTGACCTTCGGCACCGGCCGCGGAAGGCGGGCACTCGGTCGGGTCGCCCCGGCGGTGCGCGAGGGGCGGATCCGCTGGTGGTACTTCCTGGCCGGCTGCGTGGGCGCCTATTTCGTGCTCACCCAGACGCTGAGCATCGGGCTCATCGGGGTCGCGGTGTTCACCGTGGCGGTGGTCACCGGGCAGACCCTGGGCGGGCTGCTCTGGGACCGGATCGGGCTGGGACCCGCCGGACGGATGCGGCTGAACCCGTTCCGGGTCGGCGGTGCTGCGCTGACCGTGCTGGCGGTGCTCTGGGCGGTCTCCCCACAGCTGGTGGCCTCCGGGCAGGGACCCGCCTGGCTCGCCCTGGTGCTGCTGCCGCTCTCCGGTGGCTTCCTGCAGGCGGCACAGCAGGCGATCAACGGCCGGCATTCGGCGGCCTACCAGTCCCCGGCCCCGGGGACGCTGTTCAACTTCCTCGCGGGCACGCTGTTCCTGCTGCTGGTCTGGGCGGGCAAGGCGGTGGTCAGCGGGGTGGATCCGGCGCTGTCGCTGACCTGGTGGCACTACCTGGGCGGACCGCTGGGGATCATCTTCATCGCCCTGGGTGCGCTGCTGGTCACCCGGGTCGGGGTGCTGATCGCGGCGATGGGCATGATCGCCGGGCAGCTGCTGGGCTCGCTGCTGCTCGACGTGCTGCTGCCCACCCCCGGCTCGCTGGTCACCACCGCGACCGTGCTGGGGACCGGGCTGACCCTGCTCGCGGTGGTCCTGGCCTCGCTGCCGGACATCCTGCGCGGCCGCCCCGGGCCGAAGTCCCGAGCCTGAGGTCCTGAGGCTGAGCCTGAGGTCGAGGCTGAGGCTGAGGCTGAGGCTGAGCCTGGGGCTGGGGCCGAGGCTGAGGCCGGGGTCTGCGGTCCGGCGACCGAGCCGTATTCGAGCCCGGTGCGTGCGCGCGATAAGCTGACGCAATCTGTGTTCATCCCCGTTCTACCTGAGGTGTATCTGCCACATGGCCAAAGAGACCGCACTCGACAAAGTCATCTCCCTGGCGAAGCGCCGCGGCTTCGTGTTCCAGTCGGGAGAGATCTACGGCGGCACCCGCTCTGCCTGGGACTACGGACCCCTCGGGACGGAGCTCAAGGAGAACATCAAGGCCGAATGGTGGCAGACCTTCATCCGCGGCCGCGGCGACATGGTCGGTCTGGACTCCGCGATCATCCTGCCGCAGGCCGTGTGGCATGCCTCGGGCCACGTCAAGACGTTCTCCGACCCGCTGGTCGAGTCGCTGCACACCCACCGCCGCTACCGCGCCGATCACCTGATCGAGGCCTATGAGGCCAAGCACGGGCACCCGCCGGAGAACGGCCTCGCCGATATCCGCGACCCCGAGACCGGCCAGCCCGGCAAGTGGACCGAGCCGCAGCAGTTCTCCGGCCTGATGAAGACCTTCCTGGGCCCGGTGGATGACCAGGAGGGGCTGCACTACATGCGCCCCGAGACCGCCCAGGGCATCTTCGTGAACTTCAACAACGTGGTGACCTCGGCCCGAAAGAAGCCGCCCTTCGGCATCGGGCAGATCGGCAAGGCCTTCCGCAACGAGATCACCCCCGGCAACTTCATCTTCCGCACCCGCGAGTTCGAGCAGATGGAGATCGAGTACTTCACCCACCCGGATGAGGCCGACGAGTGGTTCAAGCACTGGGTCGACGCCTGCTACAACTGGTTCACCGATCTGGGTCTGAACCCGGAGAACCTGCGCAAGTTCGACGTGCCCGAGGACGACCGCGCGCACTACTCCGCCGGCACCATCGACCTGGAATACCGCTTCGACTTCGCCGGCTCCGCATGGGGCGAGCTGATGGGCGTGGCCAACCGCACCGACTATGACCTGAACTCCCACACCGAGGCCTCCGGCGCGAAGCTGCAGTACTTCGACCAGGCCAGCGGCACCCGCTACACCCCCTACGTGATCGAGCCCTCCTTCGGCCTGACCCGCGCCATGATGGCGTTCCTGGTCGACGCCTACACCGAGGACGAGGCGCCGAACACCAAGGGCGGGGTGGACACCCGCACCGTGCTCAAGCTGCACCCGAAGCTGGCCCCGGTGAAGGCCGCGGTGCTGCCGCTGTCGAAGAAGCCCGAGCTGGCCGGGGTCTCTCAGGACCTGGCCCAGCAGCTGCGCCAGCACTGGAACATCGACTTCGACGATTCCGGAGCCATCGGGCGCCGCTACCGTCGCCAGGACGAGATCGGCACCCCGTTCTGCATCACCGTGGACTTCGACACCCTCGAGGACCAGGCGGTCACCATCCGGGACCGCGATGAGATGACCCAGGAACGGGTCTCGCTGGACAAGGTCCAGTCCTACCTCGCGGTGAAGCTGCTGGGCTGAGCCGGCGGCAGGGCGGCGCGCGCTTTGTCCGGGCGCGGGTGCGGGACTACCATTACTTGTTTGGTCTGAACGACATCTACTGCTCTCGTCTAAGGAAATGTGATGAGTACTGAGCGCGACGTCGCGGCTCACCCCGTGAACCCGGCCCGGCTGACCCTGGACTCCGGCCTCACCGTGCGGCCCTGGGCCGACGGCGACGACCTGAAGCTGCTCCAGGTCTGGGGAGACCCGGAGAGCTCGATGCACCACCAGGACCGCAGCCTGCTGCGGCCCTCCTCCAACGAGCCCTGGTCCCGCTGCATCGTGGCCGAGGACGCGGGTCTGCCCGTGGCCGCGGCGACGATCTTCCGCTCCTCGCTGCACCCGGACCGGCTCTCCTTCTACGCCGAGGTCGCGCCGGACCATCGCCGTCGCGGCGTCGGCGCGCAGATGCTGCAGATCCTGGAGGCGGAGGTCCCCAACTGTGCGGTCCAGTCGCTGAAGGCCCGGGTGGCCAAGCGCTCCGCCGCCCAGTGCTTCCTGAAGGACAACGGCTTCACCAAGATCCAGGCCTCCCGCCAGGTGGTCGTCCAGCCGGGCGCGATCTCGCTGCCGGATCTGGACAGCGCGGGACTCGATCTCGAAGACCTCGCCACCGGATCGGTGGAGCTCACCAAGCTGGTCGCGGACTTCTACAACACCGTGCACTCCTGGGACCGCGCCGAGATGACCATCGGCAAGGCGCAGCAGATGCTGCTGGGCCCGGAGACCGGCGCCTCGGGGGCCGTGGTGCTGCGCGACACCTCCGAGGGCGGAGGCAACGGGATCCTGGCCTTCGCGATCAGCTACACCTCCGAGCGCACCGACGAGCCCGCCGACGTGCTGCTGGGCTGGAACACCGCACTTCAGGACCCCGACGCCGAGACCGCCTGCCGGGCGATGCTCGCGCTGCTCTCGGCGCACTTCCCGGTCAAGGTCGAGGTCGACGACGCCATGGTGCCGCTGAAGACCGTCACCGATGAGCTCATCGCAGCCGGTGAGGCCGAGTACGACTTCGAGGCGCTCATCTACGCCAAAGACGCAGCCTGAGCGGGGAGCCGATGACCGTCGAGGCCACCGAGGCCACCGAGACCGCCGCGCCCGGTGCCGCCGCCGCGCCGGGCTCCCCGTCGAGCACCGCGCTGCTGCCCCCGCTGAACCTGGGACCGATCACGGTGCAGACCCCGGTGGTGTTGGCACCGATGGCCGGGATCACCAACACCGCCTTCCGGCGGCTCTGCCGCGACTACGGCGGCGGACTCTTCGTCAATGAGATGGTCACCGCGCGCGCTGGTGGAGCGTCGGCCCGAATCGCTGCGGATCATCAAGCATGAACCCGACGAGGTCCCACGCTCGGTGCAGCTCTACTCGGTGGACCCGGTCACCACCGGCCACGCGGTGCGGATGCTGGTCGAGGAGGGCCGGGCCGATCACATCGACATGAACTTCGGCTGCCCGGTGCCCAAGGTCACCCGCAAGGGCGGCGGCTCCGCGCTGCCCTGGAAGATCCGGCTCTTCGAGTCCATCGTCGCCACCGCGGTGCGCGAAGCCGCCAAGGCGAACATCCCGGTGACCGTGAAGATGCGCAAGGGCATCGACGAGGACCACCTGACCTTCATCGAGGCCGGCAAGGTCGCCCGAGACTCCGGCGTGGCCGCGGTGGCATTGCATGGGCGCACTGCCCGGCAGCACTACTCCGGGCAGGCCGACTGGTCCGCGATCGCCGCGCTGCGCGAGTCTCTGCCTGACATCCCGGTGCTGGGCAACGGGGACATCTGGTCCGCTGAGGATGCCCTCGCGATGGTGGAGCAGACCGGGGTGGACGGCGTCGTCGTCGGCCGCGGCTGCCAGGGCCGACCCTGGCTCTTCGGTGATCTCCAGGCCGCCTTCGAGGGCCGCGCGGAGCGGCACCGTCCGGATCTGCCGATGGTCTCGGCCACCCTGTTGCGCCACGCGCAGATGCTGGTCCCGTACTTCGACGGCGACGAGCGCAAGGCCATGCAGGACATCCGCAAGCATGTGGCCTGGTACTTCAAGGGCTACGCGGTGGGCTCGCAGCTGCGCACCCAGCTGGTGGCCGTGGAGTCCATGGCCCAGCTTGAAGACCTGCTCGGCCAGCTGGACCAGTCCCTGAGCTACCCCGGGGCCGACGCCGAGGGCCCGCGCGGCCGCGCCGGATCACCCAAGAAGGTGCACCTGCCGCAGGACTGGCTCGAGTCCCAGGAGCTCAACGAGGTGCAGCGCGAGATGATCCAGGCCGCAGAGGTCGACATCTCCGGCGGATAAGGTTGGGTCCATGACTGCGCAGAACGTGGAGCGAGTAGAGGGCGGCTACGCGGCCCTGCGTCCGGGATACACCGAGGCCGACGAGGCCCGCTGGGTGCCCGAACACGGCAAGTCGGTGTACCGCTCCAGCTTCGAGCGGGACCGGGCCCGGCTGCTGCACTCCTCTGCGCTGCGCCGGCTCGGCGCGAAGACCCAGGTGGTCTCGCCCGACGTCGATGACTTCTCCCGCACCCGGCTGACCCACTCGCTGGAGGTCGCCCAGGTGGGCCGGGACCTTGGCCGGCTGCTGGGCTGTGACCCCGACGTCGTCGACGCCGCCTGCCTCTCCCACGACCTGGGCCATCCGCCCTTCGGGCACAACGGGGAGACGGTGCTCAACGCGCTGGCCGCGCCGCACGGCGGGTTCGAGGGAAACGCCCAGACGCTGCGGCTGCTGACCCGGCTGGAGACCAAGCGCTTCCACCCCGACGGCCGCTCCGCCGGGCTGAACCTGACCCGCGCCTCGCTGGACGCCGCGGTGAAATACCCTTGGCGCGCCGATGAAGCCCCGACCCTGCCCGATGGCAGCCGCAGTGCGAAGTTCGGCGCCTACGAGGACGACGTCGAGGTCTTCACCTGGATCCGGGAGGGGGTCGAGGGTCGGCGCAAGTCCATGGAGGCCCAGGTGATGGACGCCGCGGACGATATCGCGTATTCGGTGCACGACATCGAGGACGGCGTGGTCAACGGCCGGTTCCAGCTGAAGTTCCTCGCCGACCCGCTGCAGCGCCGTCGCGTGGTCCAGACCACCCGGGACTGGTACCTGCCCGAGACCGACCCGGCCCGGATCGAGGCCGCGCTGGATCGGCTCTCCACGGCAGATTCCTGGGTGGGGGAGTCTGACGGCTCGCGCCGGGCGCTGGCCGCGCTGAAGAACATGACCAGCGAGCTGATCGGGCGGTTCTCCCACGCCATCTTCTCCGCCACCCGCGAGCTCTACGGCGACCGCCCGCTGGTCCGTCACGAGGCTGACCTGGTGGTCCCGGAGGAGACGATGGAGGAGGTCTCGCTGATGAAGGGCATCGCGGCGACCTACATCATGGCCTCCCGCGAGCAGAAACCGGTCTACGCCCGGCAGCGCGAGGTCATCGAGGGTCTGCACGGGCTGCTCAGCGAGACCGGCGACCAGTTCCTGGAACCGCCCTTCCAGGCCGACTTCCATGCGGCCTCCGATGAGGCGGCACGGCAGCGCGCGATCATCGACCAGATCGCCTCGCTCACCGACGGCGCGGCGCTGGAATGGTACGCCACCCTGGTCCACGGCCGCCCGGTCTTCAACCGCCTCTTCGCCTGACTCTCCCGGTGGAGGTGCGGCCTTCTTCTCGTTGAGGGGCGGACCTCTCCCCGTTGAGGGGCGGATTTTCCGGGCATCTCATGCGGCTGGACCCCTGAACTACTCGGAGAATCAGCCCCTCAACGAAATCGGGGAGCGGCGCTACTTGCCGATGTCGCCGAGGACGACGTCGAAGGCTGCGAACAGCTCCTCGGCCTCCACGAAGAGGTTCAGATCCGGTTCACCGGCTCCCATCGCGATCCGCCCGGAGATCGATTCATCGGCGTAGACCGGCCACATCTTCCCCTCGGGGGTGTGGGCGCCGAACGGCGTGATCGTGCCGGGGTGATACCCGGTGGCCGCCACAGCCTCCTCCGGCGCGGTCATCGACATCTTCTTCATCCCCGCCAGTCGGCGCAGCTTCGCCCAGTCCACCTGCTTGTCCCCGGGGATCAGCGCCACCACGTAGCTGTGCTCGGTGGAGGACTGGGTCAGTTTGGCCTTCGCGACCAGGGTCTTCACGATCTCCCGCGGCGAGACCCCGAGGTTCTCGGCGGCCTCCTCCAGGGAGGAGGCGGGTCCGCGCTGGACGAATTCAAGGGTCACCGCGCGGGAATCGGCGTCGGCCTGCACCCGCTCACGTCCGGAAAGCTCAGTCATGCTCCCCAGCCTAACGAGGTGCCGCCCGATCCTCCGCGTCGAGCCGATCATCCGGGTCGCTGCACAGCGCCGCACCCCTGGCCGGCCGCATTCCACAGGGCCGAAGACCGCCGCCGCCATTTGGCCCCGCCGAGTAGATTAGAGCCATGGCCGGACTGATCAAACGTGAAGACATCGATGCCGTCCGTGAGCGCGCAGACCTTCGCGAGGTCGTCGAGCAGTATGTGACGCTCAAGGGTGCCGGCATCGGATCCTGGAAGGGCCTGTGCCCCTTCCACGACGAACGCTCCCCGAGCTTCCACATCCGCCCAGGGGTCGGGACCTTCCACTGCTTCGGCTGCGGGGAATCCGGAGATGTGATCGCGTTCCTGATGGGCATGGACCACACCAGCTTTCAGGAGACCGTGGAGAAGCTCGCCGGCCGGCTGGGCATCGAGCTGCGCTACGAGGACGGCGGCAAGGGCCCCGACAAGGCAGAGATCGGGCGCCGCCAGCGGCTGCTGGACGCGCACAAGATCGCCGATGAGTTCTTCCAGGCCGCGCTGCAGAGTCCCGAGGCGCAGACCGCCCGCGAGATGCTCACCGGCCGCGGCTTCACCCGCGAACACGCCGCCCAGTTCTCCGTAGGCTACGCCCCCAAGGGCTGGGACAACCTGCTCAAACACCTGCGCGCCAAGGGCTTCACCGACGAGGAGCTCACCGAGACCGGGATGTTCTCCTCCGGCGGGCGCGGCATCTACGACCGTTTCCGCGGCCGGCTGATGTGGCCGATCCGGAACATGACCGGCAACACCGTGGGCTTCGGTGGCCGCCACCTCTACGAGGACGACAAGGGCCCGAAATACCTGAACTCGCCCGAGACCGCGATCTATAAGAAGTCGCAGGTGCTCTACGGGATCGAGCACGCCAAGCGCCACGTCGCCAAGCAGCGCCAGCTCGTCGTGGTGGAGGGATACACCGACGTCATGGCCTGCCACGTGGCCGGGGTCGAGACCGCGGTCGCGACCTGCGGCACCGCGTTCGGCGAAGGCCACATCCGGATCGCGCGCCGGCTGATCTCCGATGAGGGCGGCGCCGGTGAGGTGATCTTCACCTTCGACGGCGATGCAGCCGGCCAGCAGGCGGCGCTGAAGGCGTTCAAGGAGGACCACATGTTCCTCGCCAAGACCTTCATCGCGGTGGGCCCCGAGGGCATGGACCCCTGCGACATCCGTCAGCACCGCGGCGATGACGCGGTGCGTGAGCTGATCAACTCCAAGACCCCGCTCTTCGAGTTCGCCATCCGGGCCAAGCTGCGCGAATTCGACCTCAACACCATCGAGGGCCGGGTCGGCGCGCTGCGAGCCACCGCCCCGATCGTCGGTGCGATCAAGGACCCGGCCATGCGCCCGGCGTACACCCGTGAGCTGGCCGGCTGGCTCGGCGCCGAGATGGACGACGTCGCCCGCGCGGTCGCCTATGCGCAGAAGCACCAGCCCTCGCCCCACCTGGAGGCGGAGAAGGCCGCCGCGAACAACCAGGGCCAGCCGAATCAGCGTCAGGGAGACCAGCGCAGCGGCAGCCCGAGCCACGGCGAGCAGGCCGGGGAGCAGCTGCGCCGCAGCGCCCCGGGCTACCCGCGCCCGGACACCCGCGACCCTGCCGTGCTCATGGAACGCCAGGCGCTGGAGGTGATCCTGCAGCACCCCACCCACCTCACGGCAGAGCAGTGGGAGGAGATCTTCACGGTCCGCTTCACCGCACCGGTGCACCAGGCCATCCACGACGGCGTGCGGATCGCCGCCGCCTCCGCCTCGGACCCGCGGAACTGGGTCCAGGCGGTGCGTGACGAGGTTCCGGAGCCGATCAAGTCCTTCGTCTCCGAGCTCGCCGTGACCTCGCTGCCCACCAACAGCGACGAACATCTGGAGAAGTACTGCCAGTCCATCCTCAACCGGCTGGTCGAGCTCAAGATCACCCACCAGAAGGCCAACCTGCTGGGCCGGCTGCAGCGCATGGACGCCTCGCGCAATCCCGAGGAGCACCAGGCGCTGAACCGCGAGCTGATGGAGCTGGAGCACCGCCGTCGGGCGCTGCGAGAAGCGGAATGGGGCTGACCCGCGGCACCTTTCCGTCCAGCCGGATGACGGCCGACTTCGAGGCAGCCACCAGGCTTGATAACGTGTTGCCTCGGACACAGTGAGCGCAGCCAGGTCGGGGCGCCGCCGCTGTCCCGGACGTCCAGACGTCATTGCAGCTCAGAAGCAGGACAAGTTCATCAGCGTGACGATGGGGTCACGTGAAGCATCCGAGAAGGAGATTCACATGCCCCAGGAAACACCCGCCCCTGCGCAGGCGAGCTCGCCGGCCACCGGCAGCATCACCCGTGTCCAGGCCACCCATGAGGTGCCCGAGGCGATGCGCCGCGACGTCAGCCTGCTCGGCGGTCTGCTCGGCCAGGTGCTCCAGGAGTACGGCTCCGAGGGTCTGCTCGCCGACGTCGAGGCGCTGCGGGAGCTGACCATCGCCGCGCTCGAGGACACCAGCGGCGAGACGCTGGAACGCGCCGAGGAGCTCGTCTCCTCCTTCTCCGCAGAACGGGCCAAAGAGGTCGCCCGCGCCTTCACCTCTTACTTCCTGCTCGCGAACCTCGCCGAGGAGCAGCACCGCGTGCGCACCCTGCGCACTCGCGACGGGGAGCTCCCGCTCGCGCAGCAGCAGCCCAGCGACTCGGTGGCCGCGGCCTTCACCCACCTCGCTGCCGAGGTCGGGGAGCGCGAGGCCGAGCGCCGGCTCAAGGAGCTGCGCTTCCACCCGGTGCTCACCGCCCACCCCACCGAGGCCCGACGCAACGCGATCACCGCCTCGGTCCGTCGCATCGGCGCGCTTCTGGACGTGCGCGATGATCCACGGGTCGGACCCACCGAGCTCGCCAAGAACCGCCGCGAGCTTCTCGAAGAGATCGACAACATGTGGCGCACCGCGCAGCTGCGCGTCTCCAGCCCCTCGCCGCTGGACGAGGTCCGCACCGCGCTGGGAATCTTCGACTCATCCTTTTCCTCGGTGTTCACCCAGGCCTACCGCCGGATGGACGACTGGCTCCAGGGCGAGGCCTCCGGCGCGCAGGCGCCCAAGGCCCCGGCCTTCATCCGACTCGGGTCCTGGATCGCCGGAGACCGGGACGGCAACCCCAACGTCACCGCCACGATCACCCGCAAGGCCGTGGCCCAGGCCGCCGACCGGGTGCTGGCAGACCACGAGGAACGTGCGCGCCGCACCGGCATGTCGCTGACCCTCGATGACCGCTACACCCGGCCGAGCCGCAAGCTCGAGGCGCTGTGGAACCGGCAGCGCCAGCTCTCCGAGGAGCTCGCCGAGCAGGCATCCCAGCACTCCCCGGGGGAGCCGCACCGCCAGGTGCTGCTCGCGATCACCGGCCGGATCCAGGCCACCCGGGAACGCAACGCCGACCTGGCCTACGCGGTGCCCGAGGAGCTGATCAATGACCTGCGCGTGGTCCAGGACTCGCTGGTGGAAGCCGGCGCGAACCGGGCCGCCTATGGCGACCTGCAGGAGCTGATCTGGCAGGTCCAGACCTTCGGCTTCCACCTCGCCGAGCTCGAGGTCCGTCAGCATTCCAAGGTGCACGCCCAGACCCTGACCTGGCTGCAGGATCCCAAGTCGGTGGAGAAGATGGCGGTGCCGGGGGAAGAGGTGCTCGAGACCTTCCGCGCGATCGCCTCGGTGCAGCAGCGCTACGGCGTGGACGCGGCCCGACGCTACATCGTGTCCTTCACCCAGTCCGCGCAGAACCTCGCCGATGTCTACACGCTCGCCGAGAAGGCCCTCGGCGGCCCCGAGAACGCCCCGGTGCTCGACGTCATCCCGCTGTTCGAGACCTACGAGGACCTGCGCAACGCCCCGCAGATCCTCGAGGAGATGCTGACCAACCCGGCCGTGCAGGCCCGGCTGGAGCAGACCGGCCGGCGCATGGAGGTCATGCTGGGCTACTCGGACTCCGCCAAGGACGTCGGCCCGGTCTCCGCGACCCTCGCCCTGTATGAGGCGCAGGAGAAGATCTCCGCCTGGGGGATCAAGCACGACATCACGCTCACCCAGTTCCACGGTCGCGGCGGCGCGCTGGGCCGCGGCGGCGGACCTGCGAACCGGGCGATCCTCGCGCAGCCCCCGCACTCGGTGGACCTGCGCTTCAAGGTCACCGAGCAGGGAGAGGTGATCTCCGCGCGCTACGGCAACCCGGAGATCGCGCTGCGCCACATCGAGCAGGTCGCCGCCGCCACGCTGATGGCCTCTGCGCCCTCGACCGAGCGGCGCAACGCCGAGGCGGCCCAGCGCTACGCCGGGCTCGCCGAGAAGATGGACGCCGTCTCCCGGGAACGCTTCCATGGACTGGTCAACGCCGAGGGCTTCGCACCCTGGTTCGCCGAGGTCACCCCGCAGGACGAGGTCGGGCTGCTCGCCATCGGCTCCCGTCCGGCCAAGCGCGGACTCTCGGTGGAGTCCCTCGAGGACCTGCGTGCGATCCCGTGGAACTTCGCCTGGGGCCAGGCGCGGATCAACCTCACCGGCTGGTACGGCCTGGGCAGCGCCCTGGAATCGGTGCAGGACCTTGCGCAGCTGCGTCAGGCCTACGCTGAATGGCCGCTGTTCCGGGCCCTGATCGACAACATCGAGATGTCCCTGGCCAAGACCGACCGGCGCATCGCCGAGCGGTACCTGGCGCTGGGGGACCGCGAGGACCTCACCGCCGTGGTGCTCGAGGAGTTCGACCTGACCTCCAAATGGGTGCTGGCGATCACCGATCAGTCCCGGCTGCTGGAGAAGCATCAGGTCCTGGGCCGCGCGGTGCAGCTGCGCAACCCCTACGTGGACGCGCTCTCGCTGATCCAGCTGCGCGCCCTGCGGGTGCTGCGCTCGGGCAAGCTCGCCGACGAGGAGATCGATGATCCGCGCAACCTGCTGCTGATCACGCTCAAGGGCGTGGCCGCCGGTCTGCAGAACACCGGCTGAGCCGGCCTCGGGTTGCGGCAGGACCCAGGTGGCTAGGATTGGGGGATGACAGTCTCCTCGGCGAACCCCCTGATCAATCCGGACCTCGACCCCGCGCAGGCCGATCCGCATCTCTGGCTTGAAGAGGTCACCGGGGACCGCGCGCTGGACTGGGTGCGCGAGCGCAACGCCCGGGCCGAGGAGCGGATCCAGGACGAGTCGTTCGACCCGCTGCGCACGCAGCTGCGCGAGATCCTCGACGCCTCCGACCGGATCCCGGGGGTGACCAAGCGCGGCGAGCACCTCTACAACTTCTGGACCGACGCGGAGCACCCGCAGGGACTCTGGCGACGCACCACCGAGGACTCCTACCGCAGCGAGACCCCCGAGTGGGAGACCCTGCTGGACCTGGACGCGCTCAGCGCGGAGGAGGGCGTGACCTGGGTCTGGCACGGCGCGGAGGTGCTGCGCCCGCACAGCGGCAGCGAGTCCGAGACCGCTGTGTGGCGCCACACGCTGATCTCGCTGTCCCCGGGCGGCTCCGATGCCGACGTCACCCGTGAGTTCGATCTGGTGACCCTGCGCTTCGTCGAGGAGTCGGAGGGTGGGTTCCACCGTCCGCAGGGCAAGGGCGGACTGAGCTGGATCGACGCAGACACCGTCTATCTGACCCACGACGACGGCGCTGAGGCTGTCACCAGCTCCGGCTACCCGAGGGTGGCCCGGCGCTGGCACCGCGGCACCCCGCTCACCGAGGCCAAGGCGGTGCTCAGCGTCGAGGCGGACCATATGACCGCCGTGGTCGGATACGACAGCACCCCCGGGTTCGAGCGGCACTTCGGGCTGCGGCTGCTGGGCTTCTACGACCGGGAGACCTATCTGATCGACGCTGACGCGCAGGACGCGATGACCCGGATCGAGGTGCCCACCGACGTCTCCGTGGGCTTCCACCGGGACCTGATCCTGCTGCGCCCGCGCACCGACTTCACCCACCACGGGGTGGACTACCGCGGAGGCAGCCTGATCGTCGGCGACGCCGCGCGGTTCCTCGCCGGTGAGCCCGAGCTGCGTGTGCTCTTCGAACCCACCGAGGCGGCCGCGCTGCTGGGCGTGACGCTCACCCGCGACTCCGTCCTGGTGACCATCCTGGAAGACGTGATCCACCGGGTCGAGGCCCACTGGCGCGACGCCGGCCAGTGGCGGGTCGGCGCCGCCTTCGGCGAGCTGCACGGCTCGCTGAGCGTGGCCGCGGTGGACGAAGAAGAGTCCGAGGAGGTCTGGGTCACCAGCAACGACTGGATCACCCCCACCAGCCTCTACCGCGGCAGCCTCGAGGGTCTGCGCCGGGGGCAGCCGGTGTCCCTGGAGCTGATCAAGCAGGCGCCGGAACGCTTTGAGGCCGATGGTCTCGCCTCGGTGCAGAGCTTCGCCACCAGCGAGGACGGCACCCGCGTCCCATACTTCCTGATCGGCCGGGCCGACGCGGTCCAGGCCGTGGAGACCCCCGACCCCGCCACGGTGCCCGGGGCCGCCCAGATCGCAGGGCCCGAGCCGCACCCCACCATCCTCTACGGCTATGGCGGATTCCAGATCTCGCAGACCCCGAGCTATCTCGGGCTCGCGGGCAAGGCGTGGCTGGAGGCCGGGGGAGTCTTCGCCGTGGCGAACATCCGCGGCGGCGGAGAATACGGACCCGGCTGGCACCACGCGGCGCTGAAGGAGAACCGGCACCGCGCCTATGAGGACTTCGCCGCCGTCGCGCGGGACCTGGTGAGCACCGGGGTGACCACCGTGGAGAAGCTCGCCTGCCGCGGCGGCTCCAACGGCGGACTGCTCACCGGCAACATGCTCGCCCAATACCCCGAGCTCTTCGGCGCCGTGGTGATCCAGGTGCCGCTGCTGGATATGCGCCGCTTCGCCCAGCTCCTCGCCGGGGCCTCCTGGCGCGCGGAGTACGGCGACCCGGAGACCGCCGACTGGGAGTTCATGCAGAGCTTCTCGCCGTATCACCTGGTGGCCCAGGGCGTGGACTACCCGCCGGTGCTGCTGACCACCTCCACCCGGGACGATCGGGTGCACCCCGGGCACGCCCGGAAGATGACCGCCGCGCTGGAGCAGCTCGGCGCCGATGTCACCTACTGGGAGAACACCGAGGGCGGCCATGGCGGCGCGGCGAACCCGGAGCAGCAGGCGAGGATGAACGCGCTGATCTACCGCTGGCTCTGGCAGCAGCTGGGCTGAGAGGGGGTTCCCTTCCGCCGTTGGAAGACTAAACTGGAGCCGTCCAAACCGGCGTCGCCGTCTCGTGCGGCGGGCGCCGCAGCAGAACGGATCAGCACCAATTCCAGGGAGGATCGCCGCGCATGAGTGTGCCAGCCATTGAGACGCGCGGGCTGGTCAAACGGTTCGGCAGCACCGCCGCGGTGGACGGGATCGACCTGAACATCGCGCAGGGCGGCATCTACGGCGTGCTGGGCCCCAACGGGGCCGGCAAGACGACGGCGATCCGCATGCTGGCCACGCTGCTGCGCCCCGACGCGGGGGAGGCCCGGGTCCTGGGCCACGATGTCTTCACCGAGCCCAAGACCATCCGCGAGAAGATCGCCCTCACCGGGCAGTTCGCCTCACTGGACGAGGATCTCACCGGGATCGAGAACCTGATGCTGCTGGGTCGGCTGCTCGGCTATACCTCCCGCCAGGCCAAGGTGCGCGGGATGACCCTGCTGGAGGCCTTCGGCCTCACCGAGGCCGCCGGCCGCCAGGTCAAGAAGTACTCCGGGGGCATGCGCCGACGCCTCGACATCGCGGGCTCGCTGATCGTGACCCCGCAGCTGATGTTCCTGGATGAACCCACCACCGGGATCGACCCGCGCAGCCGCAATCAGGTGTGGGACATCATCCGCACTCTCGTGGCGGGCGGCACCACGATCCTGCTGACCACCCAGCATCTGGAGGAAGCCGACCAGCTCGCTGACCGGATCGCGGTCATCGACACCGGCAAGGTGATCGCCGAGGGGACCCCCGGGCAGCTCAAGGCTCAGGTCGGCACCGGCGCGCTGAAGGTGCGGGTGGCGGACCCGACCCGCCGTGAAGAGGCCGCCGAGATCCTCGGACGCACCCTGATGACCGAGGTCATCCGCGAATCAGACCCCTCGGCGCTGACCGTCCGGCTCGAAGATGAATCCCGCGCGGCCTCGGCGCTGCTCGCGCTGCAGGACTCCGACCTGGGGGTGGAGACCTTCGCGCTGGGCCAGCCCAGCCTGGACGAGGTGTTCCTCGCCCTGACCGGCCACAAGACAGCTCACGAGGCGACTGACGGGGAGACCGCAGACGCACAGGAGGAGGCGGCGTGACCACCACGGCGCGGGACCAGAGCCAGCGGATCAGGAGCGTACTGGTCCCGGCAGATCACGCCCGGCCCCGGCGGGCGCGATCAGCGCCTCGCTGACCTATGGCTGGCGTGCGCTGCTGAAGATCAAGCACATCCCCGAGCAGCTCTTCGACGTCACCGTCTTCCCGATCATGATGACCGTGATGTTCACCTACATCTGCGGCGGAGCCATCGCGGGCTCGGTGGACGGCTACGTCCAGTTCCTGATCCCCGGGATCTTCGTGCAGACGATGATCATGATCACCATGTACACCGGCCTGACGCTGAACCGCGACATCTCCAAGGGCGTCTTCGACCGGTTCCGCTCGCTGCCCACCTGGCGCCCGGCGCAGCTGGTGGGCGCGCTGCTCGGGGATCAGATCCGCTACATCCTCGCCGGCACCATCATCCTCGGCGTGGGCTTCGTGATGGGCTTCCGGCCCGAGGGCGGCATGACCGGGGTGATCACCGCGTTCGTGCTGCTGCTGGTGTTCAGCTTCAGCCTCTCCTGGGTCTGGACGGTGATCTCGCTGCTGGTGCGCACCGAACAGGCCGCCATGGGCATCTCGATGTTCATCATGATGCCGCTGACCTTCGCCTCGAACATCTTCGTGGACCCCGAGACCATGCCGAGCTGGCTGCAGGGCGCCGTGGAGGTCAACCCGGTCTCGGTGGTGGTGACCGCCATCCGCGAGCTCATGGCCGGCGTCGGACAGTTCTCCAGCGTCACCCTGGTGCTGGTCTACTGCGTGGTGCTCATCGGGGTCTTCGGCCCGCTCTCGATGTACTTCTACAACCGCAAAAGCTGAGCCTTCGCACCCGGTCGGACTGACCGGAGGCGACTCACTTGATGAAGCGGATGGTCAGCGGGTAGCGATACGGGCGCCGGTTGTAGGCTGCGACCGCAGCCAGGATGCTGAACACCACGGAGAGCACCCAGGCGAGGAACAGGATCAGGAAGCCGATCAGGATGATCGTCGTCGCCGCCCCCACCAGGTAGGCGATGAACAAGGTGATCTGGAAGTTCAGCGCCTCCTTGCCATGATCGTCGAGCATGCGGCTGCGCTGGCGGAACACCAGCCAGAGCACCAGCGGCACCAGCCAGGACAGGAAGACCCCGCCCAGGTGCATCGCCACGCCCCAACCCTGCTCCTCGCCTGCGCTCACCGGCACGCCCGGCGCACCGCTGGGCCGACCGGAGGACTGGCCAGGCCGCTGATCCGGCTGAGCCGCCCGCTGATCCGGCTGACCAGGTGCTGGCCCGGCAGGAGGCGCCTCCGGGCTGCCTGGCGCCGCGACCGGCTTCCTGGCCACCTTGTGCCACTGACCATCGGGACCCTGCTGCCATTCACCATCGGCACCTGAGGGGTGGGTGGGCTGACTCATGATTCCTCCAGGGTCTGGGGCAGGTCTGGGGCAGGTCTCGGGTCCTGGGGCCGCCGTGGGCGGGCCTGTGGAGTTCAGCGTAGTCTCCGCGCGCCATGATCGATACGGTGGAGGACATGTCTGCTCAGTCCGAGGCCCCGCCGATTCCCGAAGAAGTCCTCGCCCTCGCCCGGGCCGCCCGTCGAGTCGCGGTCTTCAGCGGCGCTGGGATCTCCGCGGAGTCAGGCGTGCCGACCTTCCGCGAGGTCCAGACCGGCCTGTGGGAGCGGTTCTCCGCCCAGGATCTGGCCACCCCGGAGGCCTTCGAGAGCGATCCCGCCCTGGTGCACACCTGGTACCGCTGGCGCGCCGGGCTGATCCAGCAGGTCGCCCCGAACCCCGGCCATCGGGCCCTCGCGCAGTGGCAGCAGACGCTGCGCGAAGCCGGAGGCAGTCTCAGCATCGCCACCCAGAACGTCGACGATCTGCACGAACGTGCCGGGGCCGAGGTCCTCGCCCACCTGCATGGAAGCATCACGGCCTACCGCTGCGCCGACTGCGAGGCCCCGGTGGAGCTGCCGGGCTCACGCTACGACGGCGCCACCGCCCCCAGCGAGCCCGAGGACCCCCCGCTGTGCCAGATCTGCGAGGAGGGGCTGATCCGGCCCGGTGTGGTCTGGTTCGGCGAAGCCCTGCCGATGGCGGCCTTCGACGCCGCGGCAGATGCGATGCGCGCCGCGGACCTGATCCTGGTGGTGGGCACCTCCGGACTGGTCCAGCCGGCCGCCTCGCTGCCGCTGCTCGGGATGGAACGTGGAACTGTGCTGATCGAGGTCAACCCCGAGCCCACCGAGCTCAGCGATGCCATGCACCATCGGCTGCGCGGCCCGGCGGGGGAGCTGCTGCCGGTCCTGGTCGAGGCGATCACCGGCAAGGAGTCGGGGCCGACCGAGGTGACGACGGGGGACGCCGCTCGATGAGCCTGTGGGAATCGGTGCTCCTGGGAGTGATCCAGGGGCTGTTCATGTTCATCCCGGTGAGCTCCTCCAGCCATCTGGTGCTGGTCCAGCAATGGCTGGCGGCCGAAGGCTCACCCCTGCCGTCTCCGGACACCCCCGAGATGATCCTCTACAACCTGGTGGTGCACCTGGGCACGATGGTCTCGGTCACGGTGGTGATGTGGCGACCGCTCAAGCGACTGGTCCAGGGCATCTGGCGCGAACTCGGGCTGTGGCGCCGACGTCGGACGCTGCGGCACCTGATCCACCTGCGGCTCGCGCTGCTGGGCCTGATCACCACCGCGATCACCGGCGTGCTGGGTCTGTTCATCCGGGCCTACGGCACCGATGTCTTCACCACCCCCTGGGCGGTGGCGCTGATGCTCCTGGTCACCGGTGCGGTGCTGTGGTGGTCAGACTCGGTGAAGACCACCTGGCGCGGCGCCGCGCAGATGACGGTGATGGTCGCCGTCGTGATCGGACTGGCCCAGGCGGCGGCGCTCTTCCCCGGGCTGAGCCGCTCCGGGCTGACCATCGCGGCAGCGCTCGCGCTGGGCATGCACCGGCGTCTGGCCGCGCAGTTCAGCTTCTTCGTGGCGATCCCCACGATCGTCGCCGCGACCGGACTGCAGTCGTTGAGCCTGCTAGACCCTGCCAGCTTCGAGGGCGGACTGTTCCTGGGCTGGGAGGACTACGCGCTGGGCTTCCTGGTGTCCGCCGTCGTCGGGGCAGGGGCGCTGTGGATGGTGCTGCGCCTGCTCTACCGCGGGCATTTCAAGGTCTTCGCGGTCTACGTGGTGGGACTGGCGCTGTTCGTGCTGATCACCCAGCCAGACCTCAGCGACGCCCCGCCGGTGGACGAGCTGCCCCTGGATGAGGAGCAGCTGAACCTGCAGCAGCAGTGAGCACCAGAGCCCGCACGCCGGAGGCGGGATAGGCTGATCCTATGCTGTGGCTCTATCTGCTCGCCGTGGTCCTGTTCGCGATGGTGGTGGCCGCGCTCCTGGGCCGCTGGGAGGGTGCGGCGGTGCCCGAGGAGGCCACCGATCTCGGCGAGTCCGATGTGGATGCGCTGCTGCGGCGCGGGCCGGCGCGGCCGATCACTGCGGATGACCTCCAGGAGGTCCGTCTCGACTCAGCCGTGCGCGGCTACCGGATGGATCAGGTGGATCGTCTGCTCGACGCGCTGGGGGAGCAGCTGCGGGAGCTGCAAGAGCCCCGGTCGGAACCGGCCTCGGGTGCCCCAGGGGTCATGCCGGAGCCTCCACTCGCCAGGCCCGAGGGCACTGCAGGACCTGAGCGGGGTCTCGCGGATCCCGCTCATGCCGGGCCTGACAAGGATCTAAGCTCACCCTCGTCGCCCGATCCGAGGGTCTGATTTGTCCGGGTGAAGTGACATTCCTCGCAGATGCGAGATAATGGATTCAGTTCAAGCGCTGGATCTTTGCATCGGGCATGGACATGCACGCTCAAGAACTTCGGAAGGGATGCACTCGATGGCTGCAATGAAACCGCGCACTGGCGACGGTCCGATGGAGGTCACTCAGGAGGGCCGCAGCCTCATCATGCGGGTGCCTATCGACGGAGGGGGCCGTCTGGTGCTGGAGATCAACAACGAAGAGGCTCAGGCACTCAAGCAGTGCCTGATCAAGGCCGTCGGAGAATGACCTTCTGTTCAGGCCGGTCGCGCACAGCGCGACCGGCCTGAACCGTATCCTGGCCCGTCCCGCTGCCGGCGCCGTTCAGCGCCGTGCAGCCACCAGGAGTCCTGTTCCGGCTCCCAGCATCGCCGTCCGCAGTCGATCCTCCTCGAGCACCAGCCGCTCCAGCTCCCGCATCCGCTGTGTAGTCTCCTCGCGCACGGCAGGGCGGGGGAGCCGGTCATGGTCCAGCGCGTCGTTGACGATCAACAGTCCCGAGGGGCGCAGAAGCCGGATTCCTTGTACGGCGTACTCCACGGCATGGGTTGCCTCGGCGTCGACGAACACCAGGTCATAGCCCCCGGTGGTCAGCCGCGCCAACACCTGTTCCGCACGGCCGGTGATCAGCCGGGTCCTCGCCGAGGGCAGCCGAGCGTCCCTGAAGGTCTCCCTGGCCGCCTGGATATGATCGGCTTCATAGTCGATGCTGGTCAGTACGGCATCTGGGGTCGCGCCCCGGAGCAGCGCCAGCGAAGAGACGCCGACGCCAGTGCCGACCTCGACCAGGGCCTGGGCCCTGGCGCTCGCGGCAAGCACGGTCAGCAGCGAGGCCACCCCCTGGCTCACCGGCTGCACACCGAGATTCTCCGCGCGACGTCGGGCCTGGAGGAGCGCGGGCTCCTCTTCGGTGTGCTGTTCCGCGTAGGCCCAGCTTGAATGTTTGGCCGAGTGCGGGGGGTGCTGAGCTTTCATGGGACCTTATCTGCGTGCGGGTGGGTGAACCGGGCGGCACGAGGCTTGAGCATCCGGAGGATCGTCGCCCCTCGGAGCCGTTCTTCGGCATCCGAGCCCGATCGATCTCCAGAAGAATTTCAGCTTCTGCACAGTTCTAGCCTTCATGATAGTCAGGATGACCAGGCACGATCGAAGCACTCCGGCCGTCCCCGGGGCCAGCAGCTCAGAGTCACACCGCAGCTGGCATCGCGGAACGGTCGCCAACGAAGCCACTCGGCCGCGCGCCGGGTGGCTTGTTGTGCTGACCCTGCTGGTGCTTGCGCTGCTGGGAGTCCTGATCTTCGTCGCCGCTTGGGTGGTCGGCGGTCGTGCGCTCCCGCAGATCAATTCGGTGCAGTCGCTGCTGCCCCAGGGGGCGCAGTCCAGCCAGCAGGAGGTTGAGGAATCCACCGACGGCGCTGCAGGCGTCCCGCTGACCAGTACCGATCTGAACTTGATCCCGGTGGACGCCTCGGATGCCACGCTTCCAGGAGCCCCGGAGAGCACCGAGATCCAGCAGATCCCACTGGAGAGCCTGAACGCGCTCAAGAGCCTGGGCTGGTCGGTGCCGCACCTCTCGGGGTTCGGTCTGACCGCCGAATACGCAGAGACCGGAGTGGTCGAGGACATCCGCACGGTGCAGCTGCGGCTCACCGACGGTGAGCATCGGCTGGACATCTCAGAGACCCGGCCCGAGGAGTCCGACGTCGAGCTCGCAGCCTTGGAATCGAAGCTCGAGGGTTTGGTGGACACCTCGGCATCCGTCCGAGAGACCCTGACCCTGCGCACCGGTGATGAGTGTGAGCTCTTCATCTCCGAGGGGGCTCAGGAGTGGACCGCCGCCATGGGGAGCGGGCGGGTCCAGTACGTGGTCACCTCCGATCTGCCGGCCGAGACCGCAGAGCAGATATCCAACTGGGTGATGGCCACCGACCGCTCCCGGGTGCAGGTGCTGCCGATCGTCCCCACCGGCTCCGAGCGGCTTGAACGCGGCTTCGAAGAGCTGCTCGCCTGGCTCACCGACTGAACCGGCGCTGACGGTAGGGTTGGGCTGTGCCTGGAATCAACGCCTACGAGTTCGTGATCCTGATCGTTCTCGCGCTCGTCATCCTCGGACCCGAACGGCTCCCGCAGTATGCCCGGAACCTGGCCCGTTGGGCGCGCCAGGCCCGGGATATGGCCGAGGATGCCAAGGGTCGGTTCAAGGACGAGACCGGCACCGACTTCGACGACGTCGACTGGAAGCGCTACGACCCCCGGCAATATGATCCGCGCCGGATCATCCGCGACGCGTTGAGCAACGAGTATGGCGAGGACCTCCGTGAAGCCCGATCGGCAGTGACCGGGACCCTGGACTCGGCTCGCGCAGCGGCTGATCCCCGCGAGGTCTTCCGCGCCAAGAAGGACGCCGGCACCACGTCCTCGGTGCCCGGCGGAGGCGTTCCTCCCGCTGCGGCGAACCGGTCCTCAGGTGCCATGGCCGCCGGCATGGCCGGGGCTGGCGCGGCGACCAGCTCAGCCGCGCCGACCGTCGCCCCCACTTCCGCGGTGCAGGAAGAGAACTCGGCAGGCCCCTCAAGTGCCGCGGCGCCCTTCGACGCCGAAGCCACCTGAGGCGTCCGCCTCCCGCGCTTCCGGCCGAGCAGGTCCTGCCGTAGAGCTCAGATGGCGCGCAGGCCGAGGTTGCCCACGGCCCGGGCTCGGACCATCTGCACCGCCAGCACGATCCCGACCAGTCCCAGACCCAGCAGTGAGTACGTGGTGTGCTGGGTCAGGATCATGATGGCTCCCGCCGCCATGGTGATGCGCAGGTACCAGGACATGTCCACCATGAAGTGCCCCTCAAGGGCGGTGGCCAGCAGCAGGATTCCTGCGATCGCGGTGCCGACCACGACGATCCCGGTGAGCAGGTCGACTCCCCGGAGCAGCAGGTCGGGGTTGTAGACGAAGAGGAACGGGATCACGTAGCCCGCGGCGGCCAACCGCATCGACGCCACCCCGGTGCGCATCGGATTGCCTCCGCTGATGCCCGAGGCGGCGAAAGCCGCAAGTGCCACCGGAGGGGTGATGTTCGCGAAGAGGCCGAAGTAGAACACGAACAGGTGAGCCACCAGCGGCTCCACCCCCAGCTCGGTCAGTGCCGGAGCGGCCATCGTCGCGGTGACGATGTAGGCGGGGATGGACGGGAGCCCCATGCCGAGCACCAGGCAGGCCACTGCGGTCATGACCAGGGTCCAGAACAGCACCCCGCCGCTGAGCGAGACGATCGCGCTGGCGAGGACGACGCCGAAGCCGGACATGGTGACCACACCCACGATGACGCCCACCGAGGCGCAGGCCACGGCCACACCCAGTGCGGACTTGGTGCCGTCCTCGAGAGCCTCCAGGATCTGCCGGAAGCTCATCCGTGTGGTCGAGCGCAGCATGGCCACCGCGATGGTGACCAAGATGGTGAGAAACGCCGAGTACAAGATCGTGCGACCGGAGAAGAACAGCATGTACATCAGGAAGATCAGCGGCAGCAGCAGGTGTCCGCGCTCTCGGAGCACATCCAGGACGGCTGGCAGGTTCTCCTTCGCGATCCCCTGCAGGCCCATCCGTGTGGCGCGCAGATGGATCTGCGCGATCAGGCTGACGTAGTAGAGCAGAGCCGGCACGATCGCGGCGAGCGCCACCGTGGTGTACGGGACGCCCAGCGTCTCGGCCATGATGAAGGCCGCAGCACCCATGATGGGCGGGAGTATCTGTCCACCCACTGACGCGGTGGACTCCACGGCGCCGGCGAAGGTGCGGGTGTAGCCGACCTTGCGCATCAGTGGAATCGTGAAGGCACCGGTGGAGACCACATTGGCGATGGCCGCACCGTTGATGGATCCCATGAACCCGGAGGCGATGGTGGCGACCTTCGCCGGTCCGCCGCGGCCCTGACCCGCGATCGCCATAGCAAGGTCATTGAACATCTGGCTCATCCCGGACTTGGCCAGGAACGCCCCGAAGAGGATGAACAGGAAGATGTAGGTCGAGGAGACCCCGATGGCGGTGGAGAAGATGCCCTCGGTGGTGGCGTAGAAGTTGTACGCCAGGGTGTCCCAGTCATAGCCGCGGTGACGGAACAGCCCCGGGAGTTCGCGTCCATAGAGTCCGAAGGCGATGAACAGCATCGCCAGGATCGGCAGCGCCCATCCGGTCACGCGACGGGCGGCTTCGAGGACCAGCACGGTCAGCAGCGTGCCCACCAGAACATCGGTGGTGGTGAATCGTCCGGCCTGCAGGACCACCTGGTCGTAGTTCAGCCACAGGTAGACCGTGGGCACCAGAGCGGCGAGCGCGAGGATCGCGTCCGGGATGCGCCACCACGCCGCAGTGGCCTTCTTGGTGGGGGGATAGAGCATGAAGACCAGGAACAGGATGAGGCTCACGTGCAGCGAGCGATGCAGCAGCGTAGCGGGCGTCCCGAAGTACGCCGTGTAGAGGTGGTAGAGCGCAGTGAAGATCGCGACCGAGCTCAGCAACACCGCCAGCGGTTTCCAGTGCGTCTCGCGCACGCGGGACTCGACGTCGTACTTCTTCGCCGCCTCTGCCGCCGCCTGCTGAGCCTGGGGCTCCACTCGGGTGGTGACATCCGTGGTTCTTGCGGTGTTCATCGGGGCCTCAGTTCAATCGGCTGACGGTGGGGGAGCTCGGTGGGGTCCACGAGGTCCTCCTGACCATCGATGCCGATGCGGTAGTCAACACGGTGGGAATGGATCCAGCGGATGGCGTCGAATTCTCGATCGATGTTCTCGATGATGATCTGACCGTCCTCGATCCGGAGGTCGCCTTCATCCATCGGCATCCCCGCGCCGTACTCCGAGAAGCGTGTGGCGACCAGGACCAAGGAGCCCCCGGAAAGCCGGTAGACGTCGGTCCAGCGGGAGAGTTCGATGGAGTGGATCCAGCTATGGGTGATCTCGGAATCCTCAGAGATGTCCAGCTCGGCGTAGACCTCACCGGAGCGCTGATGCTGGAGCACCAGCTTGCGGGTTGCTGCGCAGGAGGTCAGCATCGCGGTGGCGAGGGAGAGTGACGCCGCGGCGGCGACCGTGCCCGTGCGGGTCAGCAGTCGTCGCCGCGACATCCTGTCCAGCGGAGTCGACCCGGAGAGTCGCTCCTGATCCCGGTCAGTCCAGCTCGACACCCTGCTCCTCGAAGTACCGCTGCGCACCGGGGTGCAGCGGCACGACGAGTCCTTCGGTCACGCTCTCCAGAGTGATCTGTTCCGCGGCGCTGTGTGACCCCTGCAGTCGCTCGAGGTTGTCGAACAGCGCCGCGGTGATGTCATAGCCGGCGTCCTCGGAGAGATCTGCGCTGATCATAAGGTGGTTGGTCACACCCACCGTGGTGACGTCCTCGTCGGCGAGGTAGGTCCCGCCGGGGATGACGTCCTCGGCGAAGTAGTCGTAGTCGCCCAGAAGATTCTCGGCGCCTTCACCTTCGATGGGCAGCACGATGAAGTCCGTGTTGGTGCCCAGTTCGGTCAGGGTCGGGTTCGGCAGCCCAGAGGTCACGAAGGCGGCATCGATGTGGCCGTTGGCCATCTGGTCGGTAGCCTCCGCGTAGGAGAGGAAATCCTCGTTGAGATCCTCATAGCTGAGCCCATGGGCGTCGAGCACGGTGCGGGCGTTGAGCTCCACGCCGGAGCCGACGTCTCCGACCGCGACGCTGCGGCCGGCGAGGTCCTCGATGGATTCGATGCCGGAGGCCTCGGTGGCCACCACCTGCACAGTGTTCGGGTACAGGGCTGCGAGGGCCATGAGGTTATCGCGGGGCTCGTCTTCGAAGGGCCCGCTGCCTTCGCCGGCCTGGACCACAGCGTCGCCCATGGCGAAGATCATCTCGGCGTCGCCGTCGGTCATCATGTTGATGTTCTCGGCCGAGGCGCCCGTGGCCTGTACCGAGGTGTCGGCGTCGAGTTCACCGGCAAGCATGTCGGACATGGTCGCGCCGATCTGGTAGTAGACGCCTGAGGATCCACCGGTGCCGATCGTGATGAATTCGGCGTCCATCGAGCCGACGTCGCCCTCTGCGGACGCGTCCCCGCCGCCTTCGGCGTCATCGCCGCAAGCGGTGAGAAGCAGGGCCGCGGCGGCGGCGGAGGCGCCGAGTGTGAGGCTCCATCGCCTCGGAGCTGCAGTGATTTCAGTAGACATAGGTGTACTCCCTCATATGCTGTAGGACTCATCAAGTGCTGGACTCATGTGCGGCGACAGCCGACGCTCCAAAGGGATGTGTCGGGAATCACGTGCCCCACAGCATAGGGGGAGGGGGTTCCTGGGCGCGATTCGTCCTGGTCAGAGGGCCGTCGTCGTGCGAGGCGCTAGGCGGGGCTGAACGGGAGCTTGCGCCCGCTCATTCCGCGCGGCTGGACCGCCAGCCGGGCGGCGATCCCGCGCAGCGCGGCTCCGGCCGGGGAGTCGGGAGCCGAGAGCACCACCGGCTCTCCGTCGTCGCCGGCCTCGCGCAGGTTCATGTCCAGCGGCACGGAGCCCAGCAGCGGGACCTCGCTCTGAAGCGCTGCGCTGAGCCTCTCGGCCACCAGCTGACCTCCGCCGGAGCCGAAGAGCTCGAAGCTGGACCCGTCGGGCAGGGTCATCGGACCCATGTTCTCGATCACCCCGGCCACCCGCTGCTTGGTCTGGGAACTCAGCGCGCCAGCGCGTTCTGCCACACTCGAGGCTGCGGCCTGCGGAGTGGTGACCACCAGCAGCTCCGAGCCAGGCAGCAGCTGCGCCACCGAGATCGCGATATCGCCGGTGCCCGGGGGCAGATCCAGCAGCAGCACGTCGAGATCGCCGAAGTGGACATCGGTGAGGAACTGCTCCACCGCGCGGTGCAGCATCGGACCACGCCAGGCCACCGCCTGGTTGCCCTCCACGAACATCCCGATCGAGATGGTCTTCACGCCGTAGGCCACCGGCGGCAGGATCATCTCATCCAACCGAGTGGGCCTATCGGTGATGCCCATCAGGTCCGGGACGCTGAATCCATGGATGTCTGCATCGACGATGCCGACCTTCAGGCCCTGCGCCGCCATGGCGCAGGCCAGGTTCACAGTGACCGAGGACTTGCCCACCCCGCCCTTGCCTGAGGCCACGGCGTAGATCCGGGTCAGGTTCTCCGGCTGGGCGAAGCGATTGACCTTCCCGGTCTCGCCGCCGCGCAGGTGCTCCTTCAGTGCGGCGCGCTCTGCGGGGGTCATCACGCCCAGCTGGACCGAAGCCGTGGAGACTCCCTCGGCGCGCACGGCAGCGGCGGTGACGTCTTCGACGATCCGGCTGCGCATCGGGCAGGCCTCGATGGTCAGCTTGACCCCCACCTGCGCGGCACCGGCGTCATCGACGCTGATCTCGCCCACCATGCCCAGCTGGGTGATGGGCAGGCGCAGCTCCGGATCGATGACCTCGTTCAGGCGCTGGCGGATGCGTTCGGTGATGGCGGGATCAGACACCGCACCAGTCTACGAGCCGGGAGCGTATCGGGGGCGTCGGTGCCCGGAGGGCTCCGTCACAGGGGCCGACCTGAGATGATGGGGAGATGTCGATGAATGCTGGAACCACTGCAGGCGCAATGAACACCGGGGGACTGCCTCGCGGCGAGCTGCTGGGCCGCTACCGCTCCTATGAGGATGCGCAGAAGTTGGTGGACCATCTCACCGCCGCCGAAGACTTCGATGTGAAGGCGCTGACGATCGTGGGCAATGACCTGCGTTCGGTGGAGCACATCCGCACCCGGCTGACCTATCCGCGCGTCGCGCTGGGTGGGGCCGCGCAGGGCGCGATGTTCGGTGCCTTCATCGGACTGTTGATCTACCTGTTCAGCCCGGAGGCCAGCATCTACAACCTGGCGCTCTCGGTGGTGCTGGGCATGGCGATCTGGATGATCATCGGAGTGATCGGCTTCGCCATGCGCAAGGGCAAGCGCGAGTATGCCTCCTCGTCCCAACTCGTGGCGACCACCTTTGACGTGGTCTGCGAGTTCTCCGCCGCTCAGCGTGCCCGCCAGCTGGTCCCTGGAGCCGCAGTGATGAGTCTCAACGCCTCCAACGATCCGACCTCTCAGCCCTCCGCTCGGCTCACCTCCTCCCCGCCAGCCTCGGCACCCGCCCAGCCGGGTTCGGCGCAGCCCGCACCCGCCCAGCAGGCAGCGGGCCACGAGGCCCAGCACCAGCAGGCCTCGAGCCGGCCAGGGTTCGATCGGCAGGGGGCCGGAGAGCAGGGTGCCGATCAGCAGGGTGCTGGGGAGCAGCGAGTAGGGGAGCCGGAGTCCGATCAGGCGACGGCGCCCGCACCAGCGCCCCAGGCGCCGGTCGCCGGGTACAACGACCTTCCCGATGGCCGCCCGCGCTATGGCGTGCGCATGCCCGCCGCCGAAGCACCGGCAGTGCACAGGCCTGAGCCTGACCAGCCGGGGGAGCGCCCCCGGCCAGACCAGCCCACCCAGCCGGGGCAGCCCACCCGGCCAGACCAGCCCACCCAGCCAGAGCAGAGCGGACCGGAGGACTCCCCGCGCAGCTGATGCCTTCACCTGGCGAGTCGCAGGAACCCTCCGGCACACGCAGAAGCGCCCGCACATCCGATGCTCCTGTGGAGCTCGGACGTGCGGGGCGCTTCTGAAGCTGCTGCCAGCTCGGTGCGGTGGCGGCTCTGTCAGGAACCGGACTTCGCGCCGAAGCGGCTCAGACTGAAGTGGTTCAGACGGTCTTGCGACCGCGGCGACCGGTGACGGCCTGCCAGATGAAGGCCACGATCACGCCGCCACCGATGGCGAAGAGCCATGTGGGCAGATCGAAGAACGAGTCGTTGACGTTCACGCCGAAGACGGCGGAGGCGATGAAGCCGCCCACCAGGGCGCCGAGCACACCGGTGATCAGTGAAGCGATCCAGCCGCCGGGCTGGCTGCCGGGCAGGATGGCCCGAGCGATGGCGCCGGCGATGAGGCCCAGTACGAGCCAAGCAATAATTCCCATGGTTTTCCTCCTATGAATTCTGAACCTGACAGGTTCGTCTTAATCCAGAGTATCGCCTGTTGAGAAGTAGTCAGGAACGCCACGCGCCTGACAAAGATTGCCTTCATCACAGTCATGTGGCCGCTGTAGCATACTTCTCAGGCGTTGGGGAACACCGTCGTCAGGAACTCCAGATTCCCTGCATCCACTGCTCGATCTCCTCCGCGGTGCGCGGCAGGGTGGCGGAGAGGTTCTCCGCGCCGTCCTCGGTGACCAACACGTCGTCTTCAATGCGGATACCGATGCCGCGGAACTCCGCCGGCACCGCGAGATCCTCGTTCTTGAAGTAGAGGCCGGGTTCGATGGTGAAGACCATTCCGGGTTCCACCACCCCATCGAGGTAGAGCTCACGTTTTGCCTGGGCACAGTCGTGGACATCCAGGCCAAGGTGGTGGCTGGTGCCATGTGGCATCCACCTGCGGTGATGCTGGCCGGTCTCCTCCAGTGCCTCCTCGAGGCTGACCGGGAGCAGGCCCCAGTCATCGAGATGCTCCGCCAGCACCCGCACCGCAGCGGTGTGGATGTCGCGGAACCTGATCCCGGGCCGGACCACGGCGAACGCGGCATCCGCCGCGGCCAGGACCGCTTCATAGATCTTGCGCTGGGTGGGGGAGAACTCCCCGGTCACCGGAAGCGTGCGGGTGATGTCGGCGGTGTAGAGCGAGTCAGCCTCGACTCCTGCGTCGAGCAGCAGCAGGTCCCCGCGGCGCACGGCACCGTGGTTGCGGATCCAGTGCAGCACGGTGGCGTTGTTCCCGGAGGCGGCGATCGTGTCGTAGCCGAGGTCGTTGCCCTCCAGGCGCGCGCGGGCGAAGAAGGCTCCTTCAACGATCCGTTCGCCCCGCGCGTGCTCTGCCGCGCGTGGCAGGACGGCGACGACGTCGTGGAAGCCGGCGATGGTGGCCGCCACCGAGACCCGCATCTGGGCGATCTCCCAGGCGTCCTTGACCAGGCGCAGCTCGGAGAGAGCCTCAGCCAGCTCGCCGTCGTACGCGTCGGAGGTCTCCAGATCCACGGTGGTGTTGATCCGAGAGGTGTCCACCAGGGCGTCCACGTCCAGGTCGACCTCGCGCAGCAGCCTGATCCGGGTGCCGCCGAACTCCACCGGCCCGGCGTTCTTGGTCACCGCCACCTCCAGGGCGCCGGAGTCCTCGGTGCGCAGCCCGAGCCGCTGGGAGAACTCCTGGAGCCCGGGCCGGGGTCCGATCCAGAACTCTCCGCTGCGTGCGTCGGCGTAGAACTCCTGGGTGTCCCGACCTGCCATCGGTTTGAAGTAGAGCGTGGCCTCATGGCCGGAGCCGTGATCTCCGCTGCCGTCCTCCACCGGTTCAAAGACCAGCACCGCGCCGGGTTCGTGGTCCACGCCGAGTCCGGAGAGGTGGGCGAAGGCGGAGTGTGGCCGGAACCGGTAGTCGGTGTCATTGGAGCGGACCTTGTGCGGCCCCGCCGGGATCACCAGCCGCTCGTTGGGGAACTGCGCAGAGACCGCGCTGCGGCGTGCGGCTGCATGCTCGGCGACCTCATCGCGCTCATGCTGGACCGGCTCCGCCGGGGCCCAGCTGGAGGCCATGAACTCCTTGAACGCCTCGGAGGTGGGTCGCTGCGAGCGATTGTTCACCCGGTCCCCGAGCTCCTGCGCCTCAGCGGGGGTGAAGCCGGCTGCGGAGGCGCCGGCGACGACGTCGAACTCTTCGTGCTTGTCTGAACTGGTCATGGAATCCAGTCTAGGTGGGCCCGCCCGCCGGGGCGGGTGCGCGGCGCCGGTCCTGCCGGGGGCTGGCCGGTAGGCTTGAGCCCATGAGCGTGGACCTGCACACCCATTCACACGTCTCCGACGGCACCGAGTCTCCCGCGGCGGTGATCGCCGCCGCGGCGGCCGCCGGACTGCAGGGGCTCGCGCTGACCGATCACGACACCACCTCGGGCTGGGACGCGGCGATCGCGGCCGCCCGGGAGCACCGGATCACTCTGCTGCCCGGTATGGAGATCACCACGCTGACCGAGAACGGGATCAGCGTCCACCTGCTGAGCTACCTCCATGACCCGCAGCACCCGGGACTCGCCTCAGCGGTCGCGCAGGCCCGTGACGGTCGGCTGCACCGCGCTCGACGCATCGCGGATCGACTCTCGGTGGACTTCCCGCTGACCTGGGAGACCGTGGAACAGCATGTCAGCGCGGGAGCCACGGTCGGGCGCCCGCACCTGGCAGACGCCCTGGTCGGGATCGGCGCGGTGGCGGACCGGCAGGAGGCCTTCGATCACCTGCTGCATGCGGCCTCGCCCTACTACGTCGGTCAGGACAACATGCATCCGGTGACGGCGATCCGGCTGGTGCGCGCGGCCGGGGGAGTGCCGGTGCTGGCCCACGGCATGGCCTCGGCGCGCGGTCGCACGGTCAGCGCCGAGCAGCTCGAGGAGATGGTCGCCGCCGGTCTGGCCGGTGTGGAGGTCTACCACCGGGACAACCCCGAGTCCGGCCGCGAGGTGCTTCGCGAGCTCGCGGCCCGCCACGACCTGCTCATCACCGGCTCCTCGGACTACCACGGGACCGGCAAGGACAATCTCATCGGGGAGAACACCACCCCCTGGGAGACGGTGGAGGCGCTGTGTGCGCTGGCCACCGGGAGCGAGCCGATCCGCCCCACGCGCCGCTAGCCCGCTAGCCTCCGAGGTCCTGGCGGGTGTGGTGCCGCTGGGTGTGCTGCAGCAGCACCGCGGCGCTGGCGGCAGACCACGCCTGCGGTCGGCAGGCCGCCGGATAGGGCACCGGGTCCTGCCCCACGGGATCCCCGGCGATCAGCTCCGGGAAGCGGTGCTGGCTGCGCGCGCTCAGCCGGACCAGCGCGTCGAACACCTGGTCAGCCTCGCGGGAGTAGCCGCCCTGCGCCATGCCGCGCAGGATGATGGCGGTGTCGTGGACCCATACGGAGCCGGTGTGATACCCGGTGGGGTTATAGGCGGGGTTCTCCGCCGAGAGCGTCCCGATGCCGAAGCGCCGCAGCATGTCCGGGCGGGTGAGCCGCTCGACCACCAGCTTCTCCTCCTGATCGCTCAGCAATCCGGTGCCCAGCGCGTGGCCCATGTTGCTTCCCACTCCGTCGATGGGATCTCCGACGGCGTCGAGACCCATCGCGAGGTAGCGCTCGCCGTCGCGCTCGACCCAGAAGCGCTCGCGCACCCGCTGGGCCAGCGACCGCCCCCAGGCCCTCCAGTCCTGCGTCCCAGCCTCGCCCAGGGCGTCGAGCAGCTCGCTGCGCCATGGGCGGCCTGGACCGCATAGGCCTGGGCCTCCAGCAGGGCGATGGGCGCCGGGGCGATGGAGCCGTCGGCCCGGCGCATCGAGTCGCCGGAGTCCTTCCAGCCCTGGTTGCTCAGTCCCTTGCCGCTGTGATCCACATAGCGCAGGAACCCGTCGCTGGAGGCGTCCACCGCCTCGGCCTGCCAGTCCAGGGCCGCGTGCAGGGTCGGCAGCAGCTCGCGGACCTCGCCGAGGTCGAGCCCGGATTCCCAGGCCTCGTGCAGCAGCACGATCCACAGCGGCGTCGCGTCGACCGTGCCGTAATAGACCGTGGGGAGCTCCATCTCTCCGTGGGCGTAGATCTCCCGCCGCACCTCATGGAGCATCTTGCCTGGCTCGGCGGCCGTGGCCGGGTCGGCCGAGCGTGCTTGGCGTCGCGCCAGCGTCCGCAGCGTGCCGCGGGCGAGTCCCGGGCTGTAGGGCAGCATCATGCGGGCCGCCCAGATCGAGTCGCGCCCGAAGAGGGTCAGGTACCAGGGGGTGCCGGCGGCGGCGTAGACGTCCTCCGGGGCCTCTGGATCCTTCTGCAGCAGGTGCTTCAGGTCGGTGAGGTTGGTCTGGACCAGATCCCGCCAGGCGTCGTCGCCGGTCACCTCGAGACCGTCCCAGTCACAGGCCGCGGCTCCGGAGTCGGCGTCGTGGGCGCTGGCGCGGGTCCGGATCGCCTCGAAGCGCAGGCTCACGGTGGTGCTCTGCCCAGGGTTCAGCCGCAGCGGCCAGGTCTGCCGGAGGCGGCTCGGATCCAGCTGCTCCACCGCCTGCGGTGCGGGGCTCGGGTGCACGGTGGTGCGGTGGCGTGCATCCTGCCAGAAGACCTGCTCCTCCAGCCGGATCGAGGGTGCGGTGCCGGTGATCTGACCGCCCTTGACCTCGGAGAGGTCGATGCCGTCGGCGCCCACGGTCACCAGCAGGTCGGTGACGACCGGCTCCGAGGCGCGGGAGCTGACCGTGATCTCCACGAGCAGCTCATGCAGCCCGACGTGGGTCTTCTGGTGCACATCCACGGTCGGGTCGGCTCCGGGATCTCCCAGGTGCCGAGCCGCGCCCCAGAAGTGTGAGGTGGGCCCGGAGCTCGAGGCCGCGACCGGCACCGTGTCCTGATCCGAGAGGCTGGCATGGAGGCTGCGCAGGATCCGCCGGTCATCGACGATCCATCCGGTGGCTCCGTCGCCCATCTGGCCTGATCTGGTGCTCAGTGCCGTCGCCGGGCCGTTCACGGCGATCTCCAGATCGTGCAGCCAGGGTTGCTGTTCGGACATGAGAGCTCCAGATCTTTGCTTCGTCTTGACAGGCGATCGCCGCCGGTCCATTATGACTTGGGACACATTATGAACGTTCAAATGAACGATCTAATGCTACCCACATCGACCTGAAGATCAAGAATCAAGGTGAGCTGATGTTGAACATGCCCCACCCGGCACGCGCCACGATCGTCGATGTCGCGCGAGCCGCGGGAGTCTCGCGCCAGACCGTGAGCAATGCGATCAACAGCCCCGAACGGGTCAGTCCCGATACTCTCTCGAGGGTGCTCCAGGTCGTCGAGGAGCTGAACTACCGTCCCTCCAGCGCCGCCCGCACACTGCGGCACCAGCGGGCGGGCGCGGTGGGCACCGAGCTCAACGCGGTCACGGGCACCCCGAGCGAAGTGGCCCTGCCCTTCCTCACCGCGCTGACCCTCGCCGCCCCGGGCCACGCCTGCCATATGGTGCCCTTCGCCTCGCGAGAGGCGTTCCCGATGCTCAGCGGCTACCAGGACATGGTCCGGCGACGCCTGGTCGACGCCTTCGTGCTCACCGACACCCATCCGGCCGATCCGCGCCCCGACTGGTTGGAACAGGCCGGGATCCCCTATGCCTCCTTCGGGCGCATCTATGACGACTCCTCTCGAGTGTGGTGGGCCGACGTCGACGGTTCCGCCGGCACCAGCGCCGCCGTCGCGCACCTGGCCGAGACCGGGTTCCGCACCGTGGGCTTCCTGGGCTGGCCCGCCGGCTCCGCGGTCGGTGACGACCGCCGGCTCGGCTGGCTCGCAGGGGTCGAGCAGCACGGCCTGGCCCTGGGTCCGGAGGCGGCTGCCCCGCAGTCGCTGAGCCAGGCGATCAGCGCCGCAGAGCGGCTGCTGGATGGCCTTGCGGTCGGGGACGCCGTGGTCTGCGCCTCTGACGTGCTTGCCCTTGGGGTCCAGCAGGCAGCCCTGGCGCGAGGCTGGCGGCCTGGACGCGATATCGGCATCACCGGGTTCGACGGCTCGGCCACGGCCCAGCTGCACGACATCTCGACCCTGGTCCAGCCGCTGGATGAGATCGCCGAACACCTGCTGACAGTCGTGCACGACCAGCTTGCCGGCGCCCCCGCTCCGACCCAGGGCGCACTGTTCCTCCCGACCCTCACTGTTGGTGCCAGTACCGTCACCACATCAATGAAAGGCACGCCATGAAGAACCAGAAGAACCGCCTCGCCGCCCCCTTCGCGGTGGGACTCGCCAGCATCCTCGCGCTCACCGCATGCGGCGGTGACGGCTTCGAGGATCAGGACGCCGGCGGCGACGCCGAGGAGGCCACCTCCGCCGAGGGCGAAGCCAGCCTGGTGATGCTGATCGCCTCCTCCGGTGAGGCGGAGACCGCCGCGGTGGAAGAGGCGGCGGCAGAGTGGGCCGAGGCCTCGGGCAACGAGGTGGAGGTCCGAGTGGCCGCCGACATGAACCAGGAGCTGGCCCAGGGCTTCGCCGGCGGCAACCCGCCGGACATCTTCTACCTCGACGCGGCCCAGGTCGCGCAGCAGGCCTCGGACGGCAACCTCCACGCCTACGAGGCGCAGGACAACGAGGACTACTTCCCCGCCCTGCAGGAGGCGTTCACCTATGAGGACACCCAGTGGTGTGCGCCCAAGGACTTCTCCACCCTCGGGCTGCAGATCAACACCGAGAAGTGGGAGGCCGCGGGTCTGACCGACGAGGACATCCCCACCACCTACGAGGAGCTCGCCGAGGTCGCCGAGACCCTCACCGAGGGCGACACCACCGGTCTGGTCTTCTCTCCCGGCGTGGATCGGGTCGGCGCCTTCGTGGTCGGCAACGGCGGCTGGTGGCTCAACGAAGACGCCACCGAGCCCACCGGCACCAGCGAGGAGGTCCTGGCAGGTCTGGAATACGCCAAGGAGAACATCGCCGAGGGCAGCTTCGCCTATGCCGGGGACGTCGACGCCGGCTGGGGCGGGGAGGCTTTCGGCACCGAGCGCGCCGCCATGACCATCGAGGGCAACTGGATCCGCGGCGCCATGAGCAATGACTACCCGGACGTCGACTACACCGTCGCCGAGCTCCCCGAGGGCTCGGCAGGACCGGGCACCCTGCTGTTCAGCCAGTGCTGGGGCATCGCCGCCGACTCCGAGGCGCAGACCCAGGCCGTCGACCTGGTGAACCACCTCTCCACTCCTGAGCAGCAGCTTGAGTTCGCGGAGGCCTTCGGCGTGATGCCCTCGCGCCAGGCCGCGACCGAGGACTATTCCTCGGCCTTCCCCGAGGACGCACCGTTCATCGCCGGCGGCGACTACGGCCGCGGCCCCGTCAACGCCCCGGACATGACCCAGGTGGTGGCGGATCTGAACTCGCAGCTCGAGGGCATCGCCACCGCAGACCTGCAGCAGATGATGGAGAGCTTCGACTCCAACGCCTCGGCGGTGCTGGAGCAGTGAAGTCTCGAGACCCACAGCGCCAACAGGGCGCGGGGTGGCTCTTCGTCAGCCCGGCGATCCTGGTGCTGGGCGTGTTCCTCGTCGCGCCGATCGGCATGGCGCTGTGGGTCTCGCTCAGCGACTGGAGCGGCAGCGGCAGCCCCATCTCGCGTGATGTGAACTTCATCGGCACGGAGAACTACAACGCGCTGCTGGCGGATCCCGGGCTCGCCCGCCAGGACCTGATGATCTCCTTCCGCAACACCTTCTACTACGTCCTGGGCGTCGTGCCGCTGCAGACCATCCTGGCGCTGAGCCTCGCGGTGCTGCTGAACAACCGGTTCCTGAAGGGCCGCACGTTCTTCCGCACCGCCTTCTACTTCCCCTCGGTGGTCTCCTCGGTCGCCATCTCGCTGCTGTTCCTGTTCCTCTTCGCCGGCAGCGGGGCGATCAACAACGTGCTGGGCTGGTTCGGGGTCAACGGCCCCAACTGGTTCCAGGACTCTCGCGGCCTGATCCACATCTTCGGCGACGCCGTCGGGTTGTGGAGCCTGGCCAGCCCGCCCTCCTGGATGACCGAGCCCTCCGTCATGGGGCTCTCCTTCTGGGAGTGGTTCTCCGGGCCATCGGTGGCGCTGAGCGCGATCATGATGCAGGTCATCTGGACCACCGCCGGGACCTTCATGCTGCTCTTCCTCGCGGGTCTGCAGGACCTGCCGGTGGAGGTCGAGGAGGCGGCGATGGTCGACGGCGCCAATAAGTGGCAGCGCTTCATGAACGTCACGGTCCCGCACCTGCGCCCGACCATCCTGCTGGTGGTGACCCTGGGCTTCATCGGGACCTGGCAGGTCTTCGATCAGATGTATGTCATGACTCAGGGCGGGCCCGCCAAGACCACCCTGACCCCGGCGTATCTGTCCTACCAGGCGGCCTTCACCAATGGTGACTGGGGCCAGGGCGCGGCCATCGCGTTCATCCTCTTCGCGATCATCTTCATCCTGACCACGACCCAGCGCTGGCTGATGCGCGATAAGGACGCCTCAGCCCAGAAGCGCGCCGATCGCGGCGTGAGACGGCGGCAGCGCAGCGCCCGACCCCAGTGATCGTAGAAGAGACCCAGCGAAAGGCGCAGAGCTCATGAGTGCACCCAGCAAAGACGACCGCGCCCCGATCAGGCCAGTGGTGGCCGCGGTGGGGGAGGGCAGGCCCTCGCGGGTGAAGAAGTTCTGGTTCTACGGGATGCTGATCTTCTTCGCGCTGCTCTACATCTATCCCTTCGTCATCCAGCTGGTCACGTCGTTCAAGACCGACCCGGATGCGACCGGCAACGCGCTCTCGCTGACCCCCGACCCCTTCACCACCGGGGCGTGGGAGACGCTGTTCAGCTCCAACTATCCGACCTGGTTCACCAACAGTGTGATCGTCACGCTCTGCGTCACCGTCGGGCGGGTGTTCTTCTGCTCCCTCGCCGGCTACGCGCTGGCCCGGCTGAAGTTCACCGGACGGATCGCGCTGTTCACCGGTCTGCTCGCGGTCATGGCAGTCCCCGGGATCGTGCTGCTGATCCCGAAGTTCCTGATCCTGAACTACATCGGGATCTACAACACCTACCCGGCGCTGATCGTGCCGCTGATGATCGACGCCGCGGGCATCTTCATCATGAAGCAGTTCTTCGAGACCATCCCGGAATCGGTGGAGGAGGCGGCCCGGATCGACGGGGCCAGCACCTTCAGGACCTTCTGGTCGGTGGTGCTGCCGATGGCCAAGCCGGCGCTGATCACCCTGACCATCCTGTCCTTCCAGGGGTCCTGGAACGAGCTGGGACACTTCATCGTGGCCACCAACGACCCGGCCCTCTACACGCTGACCCGCGGCGTCGCCGGGTTCACCACCGGAGGGCTGGGCTCGGGGAATCAATATCCGGTGGCCATGGCGGCGGCGCTGCTGATGACCATCCCGACGGCGCTGGTGTTCATCGTGTTCCAGCGCTATTTCACCCAGGGGGCGAACGCCGGAGCGGAGAAGGGCTGAGCGCTGTCCCGGTAGCCTCGGCGCCGGCCCTGTCCCGGTGGCCTCGGCGCCGGCGCTGAATAGACTGTCCCCATGAGTCAGAGCACCAGAGACCCCGCCGGCATCGTGCGCGCCAAGCGGCTGCCCCGGGAACAGCGCCGGACCCAGCTGCTGGAGTGCGCGCTGCAGGTCTTCGTGGCCCGGGGATATCACGGCGCATCGATGGATGACATCGCCGAGATGGCCCAGGTCTCCAAACCGGTGCTCTACCAGCACTTCCCCGGCAAGCACGAGCTGTTCCTGGGGCTGCTGGACACCCATCTGGGTGCCTTGGAGCATGAGCTCACCCAGGCGCTCTCGACCTGTGAGAACAACAAGGACCGGGTGCAGGCCACCATGGGAGCCTTCTATGAGTTCATCTCCCGCAAGGACGAGGCCTACCGGCTGGTCTTCACCTCGGGCATGGACAACGACGAAGAGGTCGAAGACCGGCTCGAGCGATTCCACGACGACATGGCCGGTGCGATCGCGGAGGTCATCGCCGATGACACCGGACAGCCGATGGCCGAGGCCACGATGCTGGGTCACGGCCTCATCGGCATGGCGCTCTCCGCAGCCCGGCACTGGAGCCGGCTCTCCGAGCGCCCGGACCGTGAGGTCTCCGCCCAGCTGACCGCGCGTTTGGCTTGGCGCGGAATCTCGGGCTTCCCGAAAGAGTCTGAAAGCACAGACAGCGCAAGGTAGGTAGACTCGAACGCAGGTAAACCCGCCCACTTCTCTGCACGCGCCCGCATCCGGGCGGCTGCGGAACTCTTCGAAGTGGGCGCAGCCCATAGATTCAAGGAGTTGGCATGGAAGTACGTATCGGCATTCAGCACGTCTCTCGCGAGATCGTCATCGAGACCGACGCCAAGCCCGAAGAGATCGAGCAGGCCGTGGCCACCGCCATCGAAGGCGCCCAGCCGCTGCTCAGCCTGGAAGACCGCCGCGGCAAGAAGATCGTCGTGCCCGTCGCGTCCATCGGCTATGTGGAGATCGGCTCCGACACCAAACAGACCGTGGGCTTCGCAGCCGCGGTCGCCTAATGAAAGTACCTATGACTGAACAGACCACCGAGTCCTCAGCCGCCGAGATTGACGACAGCATCTCCGCCGTTGACCCCGAGCTCGTGGAGGCCGTCGAAGCCTCCAGCCTCACCTTCGCAGACTTCAACGTGCGCCCCGAGATCGTCGAGGCCCTGGCCGCCAAGGGAATCACCACCCCCTTCCCGATCCAGGCGGAGACCCTTCCGATCGCGCTGGGCGGCTACGACATCATCGGCCAGGCCAAGACCGGCACCGGCAAGACCCTGGGCTTCGGCATCCCCGCCATCCAGCGCGTGACCAGCCCCGATGACCCCGGTTATGACGACCTCCCGGCACCCGGAGCGCCCCAGGCGCTGATCGTGGCCCCCACGCGCGAGCTCGCCGTGCAGGTGGCCTCCGACATCAAGGTCGCCGCGGCACGCCGCGGCATCCGGGTGGCCACCATCTACGGCGGCCGCGCCTACGAGCCGCAGATCGAAGAGCTGGACCGCGGCGTCGAGATCGTCGTGGGCACCCCGGGCCGGCTGATCGACCTGCACCGGCAGCGCCACCTGAAGCTGAAGAACGTCAACATCGTGGTCCTGGACGAGGCCGATGAGATGCTCGACCTCGGCTTCCTGCCTGACGTGGAGACCCTGCTCTCCGCCGTCCCGGAGGTCGGTCGCCAGACCATGCTGTTCTCCGCGACCATGCCCGGCCCGGTGGTCGCCATGGCGCGCCGCTACATGTCCAAGCCGACGCACATCTCTGCTGCGGATCCGCTGGATGAGGGCATCACCAAGAAGGACATCCGGCAGCTGGTCTACCGCGCGCACCACCTGGACAAGGACGAGGTCATCGCCCGTCTGCTCCAGGCCGAGGGCCGAGGCCGCACGATCGTGTTCACCCGGACCAAGCGCCAGGCCGACAGGCTCTCCGCAGAGCTGCAGTCCCGCGGCTTCGCCGCCGGCGCCATCCACGGCGACCTGGGCCAGGCGCCCGCGAACAGGCGCTGCGCGCCTTCCGCAACGAGAAGATCGACGTGCTGGTCGCCACCGACGTCGCCGCCCGCCCGCGGCATCGACGTCACCGACATCACCCACGTCATCAACCTCACCGCCCCCGATGATGAGAAGGCCTATCTGCACCGGGTGGGCCGCACCGGCCGCGCGGGCAAGACCGGCATCGCGGTGACCTTCGTGGACTGGGAGGACATGCCCAAGTGGAAGCTCATCGACAAGGCGCTCGGCCTGGGCATCCCGGAGCCCATCGAGACCTACTCCTCCTCGCCGCACCTCTACGAGGACCTCGACATCCCCAAGGGCACCAAGGGGCGCCTGCCACGGCATAAGCGCTCCAAGGCCGGTCTGGACGCCGAGGAGCTCGAGGACCTGGGCGGACCTGAGAAGCGCAGGTCCAGCGGCGGCCGCGATGATCTCGCGGACATGCTTCTCCAGCGTGGGCCAGTCCGCTGGCAGCAGCGCCGGGTCGATGTTGCCCTGCAGCGGGGTCTCGGCCCCGACCCGGCGGGTGGCCTCTGCCAGGTTCAGCCGGTAGTCCACCCCGACGACGTCGGCGCCTGCAGCGCGCAGCAGGTCCAGGATCTCCCCGGTGCCGGTGCCGAAGTGGATCAGCGGGGCGGTGACCCGGTGGCCCTCGGGCGTGGTGCCGCCGAGGTCCTTGACGTGGGTGAAGGCTTCGGCGGAGTGGCGCAGCACGTGCCGGGCGTAGTCCTCGCGGCTCAGCGAGCCGGCCCAGGAGTCGAAGAGCTGCGCGGCGGAGGCGCCGGCCATCAGCTGGGCGCGCATGAACCGGCCGGAGACCTCGGCCGCCCAGGAAGCCAGCGCGTGCCAGGTCTCGGGATCCGCGTGCATCATGGTGCGCGGGCCGAGGTGGTCCCGGGAGGGCCTGCCCTCCACCATGTAGGCGGCCAGGGTGAACGGAGCGCCGGCGAAGCCGACCAGCGGGGTGGAGCCCAGCTCGGCCACGGTGCGCTTGACGGCTTCGGTGATCGGCGCGAAGGCGGCGTCGTCGAGCGTGGGCAGTGCCTCGACGTCGGCGCGGGTGCGCACCGGGGAGCCCAGCACCGGTCCGACCCCGGGCTGGATCTCGACGTCGATCCCGGCCAGGCGCAGCGGGATGACGATGTCGGAGAAGAAGATCGCCGCGTCCACGTCGTGCCGGCGTACCGGCTGCAGTGTGATCTCGGAGGCCAGCGCCGGATCCAGGCAGCTGTCCAGCATTGTGGTGCCCTCACGCAGCGCCCGGTACTCCGGCAGTGAACGGCCCGCCTGGCGCATGAACCACACCGGGCGGCGGTGCGGGCGTGTGATCTCTCCCGCACTGTTACGTCCGCCGCGATACTGGTTCAGCAGCGCGGAGTCGGCGGTGAGCCCGGTGAGCAGCGGGTGGTCCTGCGGCAGCTGCGCCGTGGAACCCTGGGAACGTACGGCTGCCCGCGGGATGGCGGTGACGGAGCCGGTGGCCGGAGAGGACGCGGCCATGCCGGCGAAAGATCCAGAAGTCATATGCCACATTCTCCACTTTTCCGCGGCACAGTTCGACCCGCTGTAGAATCAATGACGTCGTGGTACTTATTTCTCTCGTTGCCACCCACTCGGAGCTGGACCTCGAGACGGTGGGCACTCTCAGCGCAGGAGCGGCCGAGCTGGCCGGGTCCGTGCACATGCCTGCCGTGACGCTGGCCACCTGCAACCGGATGGAGATCTACGCCGAGTCCACCGGGGGATCCCATGATGATGTCCAGAGCACCCGGGAGCAGCTGCTCGACGTCGTGGCCGAGACCTCCGGGCTGGACCGTGAGCTGGTCGGGCGCTCCTTCCGCACTCTGGTGGAGGACGACGCCGTCTCGCACCTCTTCGAGGTCGGCGCCGGTCTGGACTCCGCGGTCATCGGTGAGCGCGAGATCGCGGGCCAGGTGCGCAAATCCCTGGCCGACGCCCAGCACGCCGGGACCATCTCCGGAAGCCTGACCAAGCTCTTCGAGACCGCCTCGCGGACCGCCAAGGATGTCGGCACCCGCACCGCGCTGGGCTCCCGCGGACGCTCCATCGTCTCGGTGGCTCTGGACATCGCCGGGGACATGCGTGGCGACGGCTCCGCCTTCTACCCCGGCGCCAAGGTCGTGCTGATCGGCACCGGCGCCTATTCCGGGACCTCGCTGGCCCAGCTGGTCGAGCGTGGGGTCACCGATATCGGGGTCTTCTCCGGCTCCGGGCGCGCCGAGGACTTCGTGGCCGAACGTGCTGGCGGCGCCCGGGCGCTGCAGATGCAGGAGCTGCCCACCGCCTTCCGTGAGGCCGATGTGATCATCGGCTGCTCCGGCGGCAACCGCCGGATCACCGCCAAAGAGGTCGAGAACCTGGCCGGACTCACCGGGGACGCACCCCGGCGGAAGCCGTTGACCGTCATCGACCTGGCCCTCTCCCACGACTTCGATCCCGACGTCGCAGAACTCGAACGCGTAGACCTGATCACCCTGGAATCGGTGAAGATGGCTGCTCCCGGAGAGACCGAGGACTCCGTGCAGGAGGCGCGCGACGTCGTGCGCTCCGCGGTGGAGACGTACCTCACCGAGCGTCGCGAGCGCACCGCCGATGACGCCATCGTCGCACTGCGCCGGCACACCCAGTCGCTGCTGGATGAGGAGATGGACAAGATCCGCAGGCAGCACGGCTGCACCGGAGCCACCGAGGAGGTGGAGTTCGCGGTGCGCCGGATCGTGCGCAAGATGCTGCACACACCCACGGTGCGGGCCCGCGAGATGGCCGCCGCAGGGCGCACCGAAGACTACGTGCGGGCGCTTCAGGACCTGCACGGCATCGAGGTCACGGTGCGCGAAGAGACCACCCGCACCGCCCCGGCGAAGCGTCGGCGCGCCGAAGAGTTCTCCGCCGCGGAGCTCGCTCAGATGGCCAGCTACCTCACCAAGGTCCCCTTCGGCGGGTTCTGCCAGCATCACCGCCCGGGCGAGTTCGCGATCGAGCGCATCGACGCCGTGCGCGACTTGGACATCCGCCGCGCCAGCTGATCCGGCCCCTCCCCCGGGCCGTTCGCCTCGACTGGAGGAATGACTTCAGGCGGAGGGTGGTCGGAGCAGGGCTGCGTCGTGCCTCGGCCAATTGGGCCGATGGGCGTGCGCGGTCACTGGGCCGAAAGGCATCACCTCATGAAGGCAGCCGTCGTCAACACATTCGGATCCCCACTCGAGATCGTCGAGCTCGACAAGCCGCACCCGCAGGCCGGCCAGGTGCTGGTGCGTCTGGAGACCTGCGGCCTCTGTCACACCGACATCCATGCCGCCCAGGGAGACTGGCCGGTGAGGCCTGTGGTCAGTGCCGATACTGCATCGATGGCCGCGAGACGCTCTGCGAGTCCCAGCGCAACAGCGGCTGCTCCGTGCACGGGGCCTTCGCGGAGTACGCCGCGGCCAGCTCCAAGTACGTCGTCGCGGTGCCCGACGGGATCAGCCCCATCGAGGCGGCCCCGCTCAGCTGCGCAGGAGTGACCACCTATAAGGCGCTCAAGGTCGCCAAGGTGACTCCTACCGAGCGCGTCGGGATCTTCGGCATCGGTGGCCTGGGCCACCTCGCGGTGCAGTACGCGCGCATCATGGGCGGCACGGTCGTCGCCGTGGGCATCGAGCAGGCCAAGCTCGACCTCGCCGCGGAGCTGGGGGCGGAGCAGCTGGTCAACGAAGCCATGGCCGAGGTGCTCTCCGGCAAGGTCGCGGCACGTCTGGTCTTCCAGTTCTAGGAGCCCCGTGACAACGAAAAATCGTAGACCTGTGGGTTTCTCGGAGAGCTCAAGCTCTGCGATTCATCCCAGGTCTACGATTTTTCGCGCCCCGGAGGGGATTCCCTACGGGTCGGGTCAGTCCAGGCCTTGTTCGCTGAGCCAGTCGCCGGCGACGTCGGAGGCGTCAGCTTGCTCATCGACGCTCTGGCTGTTCAGTGAGATCAGTTCTTCGCTGGTCAGCGCGGCGTTGACCTCGTCGAGCACCGCGGCTGCGGCGTCATCGACCCGCTCGGAGACCACGGGGAGCACGTTCTGTGGCAGCACCAGCTCCTCGGGATCCTCGAGCACCACGAGGTTCTCGGCTTCGATGATCGGATCGGCGCTGTAGATGTCGGCGACCTCCACGTCCCCGCTCACCAGCGCGTCCACGGTGAGCGGACCGCCGGAGTCCTGCACCGTGACCACGCTGATCTCCACGCCATAGACGTCCTGGAGCCCTTCGGGGCCATAGGGGCGGGTCTCGAACTCGGAGTTCGCCGCGATCCGCAGATCCTCGATCCCTGCCAAGTCGGAGATCTCGGTGAGGTCGTTCTCCTCGGCGAACTCGGCGGTGACCACGAAGCTGTCCTGGTCGGTGGCCTCGGCGGGTTCCAGCACGCGCAGACCCTCGGGCAGCGTCTCCCCCAGCGCGGCGGTGATCTCCTCCAGGCTCGCCGCCTCGGCGTCCTCGTCGTAGTACTGCAGGAAGTTGCCCGCGTACTCGGGGAAGATGTCGATGGCCCCGGATTCGATCTCCGAGACATAGACCTCGCGCTGGCCGATGTCGAACTCGCGTTCGACCTCGATGTCTTCGGCCTCCAGCGCCTGGGCGTAGAGCTCCGCGATGATCGTGTTGGAGTAGTACTGCTGGGATCCGATCACCAGGGCCTCACCCTGCTCAGCCTCTGAGTCATCGCCTTCGGCGAGCGGGTCTCCGCCGCCGCAGCCGGTCAGTGCCAGAGCGGCGATCGTTCCTGTGACCATAAGTCCGGTGGTCTTCATAGTCGTCCTCTTTCTCTCGGCAGCTCCGACTTCGGCGGCAACTTGTCCTAGGGAGAAATCTTCGCAGAAACTTCAGCTCTCTGACGGAGTGTGATCAATTCGCAGTCATATTCGCCCGGACCCTGCGCGAACGGGTGCCTGTGCCAGGAGCCGTTCCCGGCCCGGCAAGTCCCGGGACCCGGCGCAGCAGCCGCTGGGTGAGGCCGAAGGCAGCGTCCACCAGGATCGCCAGCAGGATCACCACCAGTGAGGCGCCGAGCATCACCGAGTAGTCATAGGTCTGCAGCCCTAGGAACAGCTGCCGTCCAAGCCCACCGGCACCGACATAGGCAGCGAGCGTCGCGGTGGCGATGATCTGCAGCGCGGCGAGCCGCAGACCGCTCAGGATCAGCGGCAGCCCCAGCGGGATCTCCACCCGGGTCAGGACCTGCCAGCCGCTCATCCCCTGCGCGCGTGCGGCATCCACGGTGGCCTGGTTCACCGATTCCACACCGGCATAGGCGCCGGCCAGCACCGAGGGTGCGGCCAGGACCACCAGGGCCACCATCGGGGCGGTGAGCCCGATCCCGGTGAACAGCGCCACCAGGGTGAGCAGGCCCAGGGTGGGCAGCGCCCGAGCGGCTCCGGTCGCGACGATCGCGATGCCGCGACCCTTGCGGGTGTGCCCGATCGCCAGGCCCAGCGGCAGCGCGATCACCGCTGAGATGCCCAGCGCGATCAGCGTGTAGCCGAGGTGTTCCAGGGATCGCACCCAGAGCCCTCCGGGTCCGGACCAGGCGTCGGCGGTGAGCAGCCACTCCAGCGCCTCGAGGATGTTGGTCATGCCGCGACCTCCCGCGCCCGGGCCAGCAGCGGACGACGACGGCGGCTGTGCTGCCAGGGCATCAGCATCCGCCCGGCCAGGACCAGCAGCAGGTCACAGATCAGGGCCAGCACCACGGTCATCAGGATCCCGGCCACGATGGAGCCGATGATGTTGCGAGCGAAGCCGTCGGTGAACAGCGAGCCCAGCGAACTGACCCCGAGCACCGCGCTGACCGAGACCAGGCTGATCGAGCTCACGCAGACCACGCGCACCCCGGCGAGCAGGGCGGGACCGGCCAGCGGCAGCTCCACGGTGAAGAAGCGGCCAACCCCGGAGAAGCCGATCGCGGTGGCGGAGGTGCGCACGTCATCGGTGACCGCGTCCAGCGCCTCCGCGGCGGAGCGGACCATCAGCGCCAGGCCGAAGATCGAGAGCGCGATGACCACATTGAGCGGGTCGCGCACCGAGGTGCCGATCAGCGCGGGCAGCAGGATGAACAGGGGCAGCGAAGGCACCGCGTAGAGCAGCCCGGTACCGGTGAGCACCGGTTCGCGCAGCGCCCGCACCCGGTTCGCGCCCCAGGCCAGCGGGATCGAGAGCACGAAGGCGATGATCACCGCGGGCAGCTCAGCGCCAGGTGCGCCAGCGTCAGCTCCCCGATCCGCGGGAGGTTGTCCAGGATCCAGTTCATGGCCGCTGGACGCGGTCGGCCTGCGAAAGGTCGGCCTGCGCAGGGCCGGGCTGCGCAAGGTCGGGCTGCGCCGGGCCGGGCTGGGAGTCCACCACGCCCAGCGGCCGGCCCTGGGCGTCGGAGATCAGCCAGCCGCCGTCGTCGGCCGTGGCGGCGGTCAGTGAGCGCCGGCCCGAGTCCAGGCCCAGGAAGCGTGAGACGAACTCGTCCTGCTGGTTCTGCACCAGCTCGGCCGGGGTGCCCGCCGCCGCGACCTCGCCACCGGCCTTGAGCACCACGATCTGGTCCCCCAGGGTCAGTGCCTCGTCGATGTCGTGGGTGACGAAGATGATGGTCTTCTTCAGCTCCGCCTGGACCCGGGAGAGCTCGCGCTGCAGCTCCACGCGCACCAGCGGGTCCACCGCGCCGAAGGGTTCGTCCATGAGCAGGATGTTCGGATCTGCGGCGAGTCCGCGGGCCACGCCGACGCGCTGCTGCTGGCCTCCGGAGAGCTGGCCGGGGTAGCGGGTGCCCAGCGCGGCGTCGAGACCCACGATCTCCATGAGCTCGTAGCCGCGGGCCCGGGCGTCGGCCCGGGAGGCCCCGTTGAGCCGGGGCACGGTGGCGATGTTGTCGATGACCCGGCGGTGCGGCAGCAGCCCGGAGTGCTGCATCACATAGCCGATGCGGCGGCGCAGCGCGACCGGTTCGGCCGCGGCCACGTCCTGCTCATCGATGAGCACCGCGCCGGTGCTGGGCTGAACCATCCGGTTGACCATGCGCAGCAGCGTGGTCTTCCCACAGCCTGAGGAGCCCAGGAGCACCGTGGTCGTGTGCGAAGGCACGGTCAGGCTGAAGTCTTGGACCGCGGTGGTCCCGTCCGGGTAGGTCTTGGTGACCTGCCGAAATTCAATCATGACGCCTCCATCAATGCCTGTCGGTGGACCTGCGCATGCTCGCCCAGACGATTCTCCATCACATCCATGGCCTGCGGGGAGGAGTCGATGCAGATGAAGCGGCGTCCGGTCTCCACGGCCACGGCGCCCAGGGTCCCGGAGCCGGCAAAGAAGTCGAGCACCCAGTCCCCCGGGTTCGAGGAGGCCTGGACCATGCGACGCACCAGCCCCACCGGCTTCTGCGTGGGGTAACCGGTCTTCTCCCGGCCGGTGGGCGAGACGATGGTGTGCCACCAGACATCGGTGGGCAGCTTGCCCAGCGCGACCTTCTCGGCGGTGACCAGGCCCGGCGCCATATACGGCTCGCGATCCACGGCCTCGGCGTTGAAGATGTAGCCCGCGGGGTTCTTCACATAGACCAGGATGGTGTCGTGCTTGGTGGGCCAGCGCTTCTTGGTGCGCCCGCCGTAGTCATACGCCCAGATGATCTCGTTGAGGAAGCACTCCCGCCCGAAGATCGCGTCACACAGGACCTTGGCGTAGTGCACCTCGCGGTAGTCCAGGTGCAGGTAGAGGGTGCCCTCATCGGCGAGCAGCCGCCAGGCCTGGAGCAGCCGGGGCTCGAGGAACTCCCAGTAGTCGGTGAAGGAGTCGTCGTATTCGGCCAGCGCACGGCGGACCGTGTCATAGCTGCGTCCGGCGAAGCCCACCCGGTTGCCCTCACCGTCGGGGCGCCGGGTGTTGGTGGTCTTGGTGGCCCGCTGGGCCCGCCCGGTGTTGAAGGGCGGGTCCAGGTAGATCACGGTGAAGGCGCCGTCGGGCAGGTCCGGCAGGAGCTCGAGGTTCTCCCCCTCGAGCACCTGCGAACCACCGGTGGGGTCGAAGCTGCGGCTGCGCGCCGCAGCACTCTCCCCGGCACTCACATCGTTGCCGTTCAGCTCTCGCTGGAGGCGTTCTCGCCGCCGGAACCGGAGCCGCCGCGACGACGACGCCGCCGCCTGGGCTGGGTGGCGGACTCTGAGCCTTCGGACGGCGCAGCGGAGGCGGCAGGCTGACCCTGCTGCGCGGCGGAGCCGGCGTCCTCGCCGCCGCGGTGCGGCGGCGGTTGCGGCTGCGCGGAGCGGATGCGCCCTCGGCTGCAGGTGCGGAGTCCTGAGCAGTGG